>NZ_BAAASM010000026.1:133418-154453 GCF_039532885.1 Streptomyces nogalater
TGTGCGGGGGCTGCGGCCGTTCGTGTGTCCGGTGACGCCGGACCCTGGTTAATGGCAACCGTTTTCAGCTAACCTGGTGTCGGACCGCCGATCCGAAGGGGCCCGGCACCGCTGCCTTCCGGTGCCGGGCCCCTTTTTGGTGCCGGGCTTCTCCGGACCCTCAACCGGAGAAGCCGACGTGCGCGAGCCGGACGGGGCCGCGCAACCCGAGGCGGACGTCGTGGACGCCCTCGGCGGTGAGGCCGGCCGTGAGGGTGGTGTAGGTGTACGGGTCCGCCGTGGGGGTGTCCAGGGTGAGCGCCGTCCGTGCCGGGCCGCCGTCCAGGGAGAGCTCCACGGTGCCCTCGCCCGCCACCCGCACCGTCACCTCTCGCACGCCGACGCCGAAGTCACAGGCGTGGTAGACCAGTTCGGCCGTCGTGCCGTGGGCCGGGGTCACCGCGTCGCCCGCGGTCTTCGTACGGTCCACGATCGCGACCCCGGACTGCTCGTCGAAGTCCGCGGCGGACAGGCCGTGTTCGCGCACCGGGCGCGCGGCCGGCGGCTCGCCGTCCAGGTGCACGGTCGTCCGCAGCCGCACATCCTCGCTGGACGCACCCAGCAGCAGCTCGTACGGGCCCTCCTCCAGCCGCCACGCGCCCCGCCGTACATCCCAGAACTCCAGCGCGGACAGCGGTACTTCGAAGGAGACGGCGGCCCTCTCGCCGGGGGCGAGCGTGATCCTGCGGTGCGCCAGCAGCTCGCGGCGCGGGCGGGGCACCGACGCCTGGACCGCCCGGCCGTAGAGCTGGACCACCTCGTCCGCCGTCCGGTCCCCGGTGTTGGTGACCGTGCAGTCCACCAGCACCGAGCCGGCCGTCACCCGGGCGTGCGGGCCGGCGTAGGCGAAGGACGTGTACGACAGGCCGTGGCCGAACGGGAAGAGCGGGGTGCCCTCGAAGTACAGGTAGGTCTGGCGGCTGCCGATCACGTCGTAGTCGAGCAGCTCGGGCAGGTCGGCATCGGCCGCGTACCAGGTCTGGGGCAGCCGGCCGGCCGGGGAGACGTCGCCGGCCAGCACCCGGGCCAGCGCCGTGCCCGCCGCCTGCCCGCCGTGCGCCGTCCAGAGCACGGCCGGCAGCCGGTCCGTGTCCACCGCGTACGGGTACGCCGACACCAGCGCCAGCACCGTGCGCGGGTTGGCGGCGCGGGCCGCGTGCAGCAGCCGCCGCTGGTGCTCGGGCAGCAGCAGCGTCGTACGGTCCTCGGTCTCCCGGCCGTTGATGTGCGGGTCGTTGCCCGCCACCACCACGACCAGGTCCGCCCCGGCCGCCACCCGGGCCACCGCCTCCTCGCCCCGCTCGACCGTGACCACCTCGAAGACATCGCCGTCCTCGGCAACCTTCACGCCGTCGGTGGCGACCCGTACACGACGGCCCGTGCCCAGGTGCTGGAGGAGGTGACCACCGGCGTGCGGTTCCAGGCGGAACGTCTCCTGCACGACCCAGCCGCCGGGCTGGTCGGCGGAGGCGCGCACGAAGCCGTCCTCGGCGACCGAGAGATAGCGGCCGTCGGGGGCGCGCAGGGTCAGCACCCCCTCGCCCCAGTCGACCAGCGCGAACTCGCTGCCGGCCGGGCCGGTGGTGAGCGGCGGCAGATCGGTGCGCCCGGACAGCAGCGCCGGGTCCAGCGCGCCCTCGGCACCGCGCGCCCGGTCCGGGGCCTCGGCCGCCGGCACCGACAGGAACGCGCCGGACGCCGTCCGCAGCCGGACCCGGTCCACGCCCTCCGCGAACTCCACCCGATGCGCGCCGAACCGCTCGTACAGGCCCTCCAGCGGGGTGGAGCGGTGCAGGAGAGTGCCGCTGTACCAGTCGAGCTTGCACTCGTCGGCGAGCGGGCCGACGACCGCGATCCGGGCGTTTGGGGCCGGCGGCAGCAGGCCGCCGTCGTTCTTCAGCAGGACGATCGCCTGCTCGGCGGCCTCCTGGGCGAGTGCCCGGTGCGCCGGGGTGTCGAACGCGCCGGTGGTCGCGTGCGGATCATGGCGCGGGTCGAACTCGCCGAGCCGGAACCGGACGGAGAGCTGGCGGCGCACGGCGGCGTCGATGTCGGACTCCGTCAACAGGCCCTGCTCCACCGCCCCCTTGACCCGCGCGGTGATCAGCGAGCCGTCCGTGCCGTGGTCGGTGAAGCTGTCCACGCCCGCCAGCAGGGCCGCCGCGGTGGCCTCCTCGTGGGTGTCGAAGTAGTGCTCGGCGTCGACCAGGTTGGACGGCGCGCCCGCGTCCGAGCAGACCAGCAGCTCCTCGTCGGTCCAGGTGCGCAGGTGCTCGCGCAGATACGGGGAGAGGTGGTTGGGGCGGCCGTTGACCAGGTTGTAGGCCGGCATCACCCCGGCCACCGCGCCCGCCTGAACCGTCTCCCTGAAGGCGCGCAGGTCGTACTCGTGCAGCACCCGCGGGCGCACGGAGGCCGACGAAGTGGCCCGGTCCGTCTCGTTGTTGTGCGCCAGCCAGTGCTTGAGCACGGGCGCGGTACGCCAGTACAGGGGGTGGTCGCCGCGCAGACCCCGGGTGTACGCAGTGGCGATGGCGCTGGTCAGCCTGGGATCCTCCGAGTAGCCCTCCTCGTTGCGGCCCCACAGCGGGTGGCGCAGCAGGTTGACCGTGGGGGACCAGACGTTCAGCCCGACGCGGTCGTCCCGGGCGCGCATCGCACGGGCCTCCTTGCCGACCGCCTCGCCGACCCGTCGCACCAGTTCCGGGTTCCAGGTCGCGCCGAGGCCGACGGCCTGCGGGAACACGGTCGCCGGACCCATCCACGCCACCCCGTGCAGCGCCTCCTGACCGGTGCGCCAGGCGGCGACGCCGAGGCGTTCCACGGCGGGCGCGTACTGGTGCAGGAAGGAGATCTTCTCGTCCAGGGTGAGCCGCGCCAGCAGGTCGTCGACGCGCTTCGCGAACGGCAGACGCGGATCGCGGAACGGCGGGGTGGACGGCGAGTCAACGGTCACGTGAGGTTCCCCTTGCGCATGGAGCGGCTGACGCTTTCGAAGCGCTTCGATGCTGGGTGCGCGGCAGCCGGGGTGTCAAGGTGCCGGTGCGAAACAGGGCCGACGCTTCTCCGGAAGGGCAAGGCGCGTGACGGCCACCCGGAGGAGCGTCGGGGGTCCGGGGAAACTTGGAATCGGCCCTTGTGTGCCCCCAGGTGTTCACTTAACCTCGCAGCAACATCGAAGCGCTTCGACGGCTGCCCACGCACCACAGCGCTTCCGCTCAGCCGATCCACCGAAGACACCGCAACCGACGGCCCACCGCCGGGTGTCCTGGTGCGCCACGAAGGGTTGACGCAATGACGCCGAACGCCGCCTCCTCCGCTCCCAGCAGGAGAAGCTTCCTCGCCTCCACCGCGGTCGCCGCCGCGGCGGTGGCCGGCGGACTCCCGCTGCTCACCGCCTGCGGCGGCGGGCAGGAGGGCCGCAAGGAAGGCACCACCTCCGGCAAGGCGGCCCGAAAGCTCCTCCCCGCGTACGTGGCATCGAGCGTCGTCGCCCCGGACATCCCCGCGAAGAACGGCTCCGCCGCCGGCTTCACCAAGGCCCTCGCCCCGCACCGGCTGAAGACCTCGGTGCCGAAGAAGCTCGGCAGCGGCGGCGAGCTGACGATCATGGCACCGCTGTGGGGCACCCCGCCGGACAACGGCAACCCGTACTACAAGGCCATGAACGAGGCCATCGGCGTCGAGACCAGGTGGCAGAACCAGGACGGCAACACCTACGACGAGAAGCTCGGCGCGATCCTCGCCTCCAGCGACATCCCGGACGTCGTGGTCGTCCCCGGCTGGAACCTCAACGGCAAGATCCCCAGCGCCGTCAACGCCAAGTTCGCCGACCTCGGCCCCTACCTGTCCGGCGACAAGGTCAAGGACTACCCCAACCTCGCCGCCGTCCCCACCGACGCCTGGCAGCGCTCCATCTTCGGCGGCCTGCTGCGGGCGGTCCCGCTGCCCGCCTCCTACGTCACCAACATCGCGCCCTTCTACCGCAAGGACGTCTTCGACGAGCGCGGCTGGCAACCCCCGAAGACCACCGACGAGTTCCTCGCCTGGGCGAAGGAGGCCACCGACGCCAAGGGCGGGGTGTGGGCCTGCTCCGACATGAAGTGGACCGCGTTCAACGCCTTCGGCGTACTCAACGGCAGCGACAAGGCGCTGTGGTGGAACCTCCAGGGCGGCAAGCTGGTCAACCGCGTCGAGACCGAGGAGTACCTCGAAGCCCTGGAGTGGGCCCGCAAACTGTTCGCCGCCGGTGTGGTCCACCCCGACGACAAGGCCGGCAAGACCGCCAACCCGGCAGGCACCCGGTTCGGCGCCGGCAAGCTCCTCGTCTACAACAACGACCTGTCCGACTGGTTCGGCAAGACCTCCGAACAGCACGCGCAGAACCCGGACTTCGAGATGGCCGCGATGGACATCTTCACCCACGACGGCGGCGACCCCCTCCTGTGGGCCGTCCAGCCCTGCAACATCTTCACCTTCGTCAGCAAGTCGGCGTCGGAGCAGAAGATCAAGGACTTTCTCGCCATCGCCAACTTCTGTGCCGCCCCCTACGGCACGAAGGAGCGCCTGCTCGCCGAGTACGGCGTCGAGGGCACCGACTTCACCCTCGACAAGGGCGTGCCCACCAAGACCACCAAGGGCGTCAACGAGGTCCTCGGCGCCTTCGACTACACCGGCAAGCCCGCCGCCTACGTCGCCCACCCCGACTTCCCCGAGGTCACCCGGGGCATGATCGAGTGGCAGCAGCGCATGGGCGCCTTCACCAAGAAGTCCTCCTTCTACGGCCTGACGATCACCGAACCCGGCCGCTGGTCCAACCTCGCCGACGACTTCGAACAGCTGGAGGACGACGTCGTCCGCGGCCGCAAGAAGATCAGCGACGTGCAGCAGGCGGTCTCCGAGTGGAGGAAGCAGGGCGGCGACGACCTGCGCGACTGGTACCGCGAGCTGCTCGACTCCACCGGTTCGGCGCAGTGACCTCCGCCGTGCCCCGCAGCAGGGCCGGGGCGAAACGGAAACCGGTGGCGTCCGGCGCCACCGGCCGCCGGGAGCGCACCCGGGGGACCGGCCTGCGCACCAGGTTCCGGCGCGACCGCACCCTGATCCTGATGACCCTGCCCGTGGTGCTGCTGCTCCTGGTCTTCCACTACGTCCCGATCCTCGGCAACGTCGTCGCCTTCCAGGACTACGACCCCTACCTCGGCGACAACGGCTTCACCGCCGTCTTCCAGAGCCCCTGGGTCGGCCTGGACCAGTTCCAACGGGTCTTCGACGACGCCGGCTTCTGGCACGCCGTACAGAACACGTTCGTCCTCTTCCTCCTCCAGCTGGTGCTGTTCTTCCCGATCCCGATCGCGCTGGCCCTGCTCATCAACAGCGTGCTCCGGCCCCGGGTCCGCGCGGTCGCCCAGGCGATCATGTATCTGCCGCACTTCTTCTCCTGGGTGCTGGTCGTCACCGTCTTCCAGCAGATCTTCGGCGGCGCCGGCGTCCTCGCGCAGACCCTGCGCGCACACGGGCACCCGGGCTTCGACCTCATGACCGACCCGTCGGTCTTCAAGTACCTGGTGACCGCCGAGATGGTCTGGAAGGACGCGGGCTGGGGCGTCATCGTCTTCCTCGCGGCCCTGGCCGCCGTCTCCAACGACCTGTACGAGGCCGCCGCGATGGACGGCGCCGGGCGCTGGCGCCGCATGTGGCACATCACGCTGCCCGCGCTGCGGCCGGTGATCGCCCTGCTGCTGGTGCTGCGCGTCGGCGACGCCCTCACCGTCGGCTTCGAGCAGTTCCTGCTCCAGCGGCAGGCGGTCGGCCCGGACGCCTCCGAGGTGCTCGACACGTACGTGTGGTGGAACGGCATCCGCAACCAGGACTTCAGCTACGCGGCGGCAGCCGGCCTGATCAAGGGCGTCGTCGGACTGACCCTCGTCCTCGTGGCGAACAAGGCGGCCCACCTGATGGGCGAGCAGGGGGTGTACAAGAAGTGAGCGCCGTGGTCGACCGGCCGGCGCCGGAGGGTGTGCGCGAGCGGAGCCGGTGGGCCGCGCCGCCCCGGCCGGCCTGGGAGGAGGAGCCGGCGAAGGCCGGACTCGCCGCGAAGGGGCTGGTCCTCGGGATCGCGTGCTTCGCCGTCCTGTTCCCGCTGTGGATCGTGATCGTCACCAGCCTGTCCCCGAAGAAGGTCATCGACGACACCGGCGGACTCGTGGTGATCCCCAAGGGCATCACGTTCGTCGCCTACCAGGAACTGCTCGGCGGCGGCCAGGTCCAGCGGGCCGCGCTGGTCAGCGTCGGGGTGACCGTCGTCGGCACGCTGTTCAGCATGACGGTGTCGGTGCTGTGCGCCTACGGCCTGTCCCGCCGGGACTCGCTGGGCCACCGCTGGATCCTGATGACGCTGCTCGCCACGATGTTCTTCGGCGCCGGGCTGATCCCGACGTACCTGCTGGTGCAGGCGCTCGGCCTCACCGACACCTACCTGGCGCTGATCCTGCCGAGCGCGGTGAGCGTGTTCAACATCCTCGTGCTGCGCGGGTTCTTCATGGGCATCTCGCCCGAACTCGTCGACAGCGCGCGGATCGACGGGGCGGGGGACTGGCGGATCCTGTGGCGGATCGTGCTGCCGCTGTCCCGGGCCGTGCTCGCGGTGATCACGCTGTTCTACGCGGTCGGGTACTGGAGTGCCTGGTTCAACGCGTCGATCTACCTCACCGACCAGGAGAAGATGCCGCTGCAGAACGTGATGATCCAGCTGGTGCAGAAGCAGGAACGGCCGGTGGGGCTGTCGGCCCAGATCAACACCGGGCAACTGTCGCCGCTGGCCATCCAGATGGCCGTGATGGTGCTGGCCCTGCTGCCGGTGGCCGTCCTCTCGCCGTTCGTCCAGAGGCATTTCCGCAAGGGGATGCTGACGGGAGCGGTGAAGGGGTGACGGCGGCGCCTGTGGAAGGGGGCGGTGCGGTGCGTCGGCGACTGCGGCTCCGCGTGGGTCGCTCGCGCGGTTCCCCGCGACGCCCCAGCCCTCGTACCGGACCACCCACGCAGACACCCCACCCGAGGTACCCGATGCCCACCCGCAGAACAGTCCTGGCCGGCACCGCAGCAGCCGCCGCACTCACGACCCTGCCCGCCCACGTACACGCGGCCGAACCCGAAAGGGCCGCGTACCGCTGGCGCACCGCGGTCATCGGCGGCACCGGATTCGTCACCGGTCTCCTCTTCCACCCCGCCGCCCCCGGCCTGGCCTACGCCCGCACCGACATCGGCGGCGCCTACCGCTGGGACCGGGACACCGACCGCTGGACCCCCCTGACCGACCACCTCGGCTGGGACGACTGGAACCTGCTCGGCGTCGAGGCCCTGGCGGTCGACCCGGCCCGCCCCGACCGGCTGTACCTGGCCCTCGGCACGTACGCCCGGCCCTGGGCCGGCAACGGAGCCCTCCTGCGCTCGGAGGACCGCGGCCGCACCTGGCACCGCAGTGCCCTCCCCGTCCCGCTCGGCGCCAACGAGGACGGCCGCGGCACCGGCGAACGGCTCCTGGTCGACCCGCGCGACAGCGACACCCTCTGGCTGGGCACCCGCCACGACGGTCTGCTCAAGTCCACGGACAGGGGCGCCAGTTGGCTGCGGAGCAGCGGCTTCCCGGGAGTCCCGAGCGGTACCGGTCAAGGTGTCACCCTGCTCCTCGCCGCCGGCCGCACTCTCTACGCCGGATGGGGCGACGGCGACGGCACGGGCGCGCACCCGAACCTGTACCGCACCACCGACGGCACGAGATGGGAACCCGTCCCCGGACAGCCCGTCGGCGCCTGCGCGAAGGTCCCCGTCCGCGCCGCCCACGACCCCCGTGCCCACGCGCTGTACGTCACGTACGCCGACGCGCCCGGCCCGAACGGCCAGACCACCGGCAGCGTGCACAGGCTGGACACCGCCACCGGTGCGTGGACCGATGTCACCCCGGCCGTCCCGGGCGGTGCCGACACCTTCGGCTACGGCGGCATCGCCGTGGCCGCCGGCCGCCCCGGCACGGTCGTGGTGTCCACCAACAACCGCTGGTCGGCGGTCGACACCCTGTACCGCAGCACCGACGGAGGCCGCAGCTGGGCCTCCCTGAAGGACACCGCCGTGCTGGACGTGTCCGAGACGCCGTACCTGAACTGGGGTGCGGAGAAACCGAAGTTCGGCTGGTGGATCCAGGCCGTCGCCGTGGACCCGTACGACAGCGCGCACATCCTCTACGGCACCGGCGCCACCGTCTACGGCACCCGCGACCTCGTCCACTGGGCGCCCCGGGTCCGCGGCCTGGAGGAGACCTCGGTCCGGCAGCTGATCTCACCGCCCACCGGGCAGGCCACCTTGATCAGCGGCAACGGGGACATCGGGGTGCTGTACCACGAGCGGCTGACCGCCTCCCCGAGGCCCGGCATGGCCACGAACCCCGTCTTCGGCACGGCGACCGGCCTCGCGCTGGCCGCGGCGAAACCGTCGTACGTCGTGCGCACCGGCTGGGGCGACCACGGCAACGGCGCCTTCTCCACCGACGGCGGACGCACCTGGTCGCCCTTCCCGGCCCAGCCCGCCCTCGCCGAGGACGCCCCCGGCCCCATCGCCGTCAGCGCCGACGGCAGCGTGCTGCTGTGGACCTTCGTGCACGGGGACGGGACCGGTTACCCCGCCCACCGCTCGGCGGACGGCGGACGCACCTGGGCCGAGGTGCCGTCCTTCCCCAAGGGGGCCACCCCGGTCGCCGACCCCGCCGACCCGGCCGTCTTCCACGCCTACGACACCGTCACCGGGACCCTGTACGGCAGTACCGACCACGGCCGTACCTTCGTCCCCCGGTTCTCCCGACTGCCTGCCGGTGACAGCCAGTTCCAGCTGGCCGCGGCCCCGGGGCGGACGGGCGACCTGTGGGTGAGCGCCAAGGAGAACGGGCTGTACCGGTCCACCGACGCGGGCGCGGACTTCACCAGGGTCGACGGGGTCCGGGCGTCGTACACCCTCGGGTTCGGCAAGGCCGCCCCCGGCGCCCGCTACCCGGCCCTCTACCAGGTGGGCGCGCTCACCGGTTCCGGTGTGGCCGTCCTGCGCTCCGACGACGAGGGACGCACCTGGGTGCGGATCAACGACGACGCCCACCAGTGGGGCTGGACCGGGCAGGCCGTCACCGGTGACCCCCGCCGCTACGGCCGGGTCTACCTCGCCACCAACGGGCGGGGCATCCAGTACGGGGAGCCCGCGTGAAGCCGACCCTCGCCGACGTCACCCGGGGCCGCCTCCTCTTCGGCGGCGACTACAACCCCGAGCAGTGGCCGCAGGAGACCTGGCACGAGGACGTCCGGCTGATGCGGGAGGCCGGGGTCAACTCCGTCACGGTCGGCGTGTTCTCCTGGTCGCGGCTCGAACCGGAACCCGGGGCGCGGGAATTCGGCTGGCTGGACCGTCTGATGGACCTCCTGCACGAGCACGGCGTCGGGGTCGTCCTCGCCACGCCCACCTCCTCCCCGCCGCCCTGGCTGGGCCGGCTGCACCCGGACACCCTGCCCCGGGACGCCGACGGCCGGATCGAATGGTGGGGCGGCCGGCAGCACTTCTCGCACTCCAGCGCCACCTACCGCCGGTACGCCGCCGCCATCACCGAGGACCTGGCCGCCCGCTACTCCGGCCACCCGGCGCTCACCATGTGGCACATCAACAACGAGTACTGCACCTTCGACTACGGCGACGAGGCCGCCGCCGCCTTCCGCCGCTGGCTGAGGGAGAAGTACGGCAGCCTGGACGCCCTCAACTCGGCCTGGGGCACCGACTTCTGGAGCCAGGGCTACGACACCTGGGACGGCATCCTGCCGCCGCGCCGGCCGCACTACATGAGGAACCCCGGCCAGGTGCTGGACTTCCGGCGGTTCACCTCCGACATGCTCCTGGAGTGCTACACCGCCGAGCGGGACATCGTCCGCCGGCACACCCCGCACCTGCCGGTCACCACCAACTTCATGCCGCTGTGGACCGGGCAGGACGGCTGGCGCTGGGCCCGCGAGGAGGACGTCGTCTCCGTCGACCTGTATCCCGACCCGCGCGACCCGCTCGGCGCCCAGCGCGGCGCGCTCGTGCAGGACCTCACCCGCTCGCAGGCGCGGGGGCCGTGGATGCTGATGGAACAGGCGGCCGGGCCGGTCAACTGGCGCGGGGTGAACCACCCCAAACCGCGCGGACTGAACCGGCTGTGGTCCCTCCAGGCCGTCGCCCGCGGCGCCGACGCCGTCTGCTACTTCCAGTGGCGCCAGTCCCGGCAGGGCGCCGAGAAGTTCCACTCCGGGATGGTCGGCCACGCCGGGCCCGAGGGCCGTACGTTCCAGGAGGTCAAGCGGCTCGGCGCCGACCTGGCCCGGATCGCGGACCAGGTGTCCGGCAGCCGGATCAGCGCCGATGTGGCGATCCTGCACGACTGGGACTCCTGGTGGGCCGGGGACCACGAAGGGCGCCTGTCGACGCTGGTCGACTTCCCCGAGGTGCTCACCGCCTGGCACCGCGCCCTGTGGGAGGCCCACCTCACCGCCGACTTCGCCCACCCGGAGGACGACCTGTCCGGCTACCGGCTGGTCGTCGCCCCGCAGTTGTACCTCCTCACCGACCCGGCCCTCGCCAACCTCCTCGCGTACGCCGGTGCGGGGGGCACCCTCGTGTGCGGTTTCCTCACCGGCGTCGTCGACGAGGACGACCGGGTCCGCCCCGGCGGCATGGACGCCCGGCTGCGCGAGCTGTTCGGCATCCGCACCCTGCACGAGTGGTGGCCGCTGGAGGCGGGGGAGACCATCCGGTGCGAGGGGTTCCGCGGCACGCTGTGGTCGGAGGAGATCGAGCCGCTGCCCGGGGCCGCCGAGACCGTGCCCTACCGGGGCGGGGAACTGGACGGGCTGCCCGCCGTACTGCGCCGGGACCGCGCCTGGTACCTGTCCACGCTGCCCGAGCCGCAGGCGCTGCGCTCCCTGCTGGCTGGCATCGCCGCCGGGGCCGGTATCCGGCCGGTGCTGGACGGACTGCCCGAGGGGGTGGAGGCGGTGCGCCGGGGGGAACTGCTGTTCCTGCTGAACCACGGGCGGGAACCGGTCACCGTCCCGGTCCCGGGCACCCACCGCGACCTGCTCGGGAACACCGAGGTCAGGGACGCGGTCACCCTCGGCCGCTACGGCGTGGCGGTACTGCGGCCATGAGCGCCACCCCGGTCCACGGCACCTGGGAGCCGGCCCCGGCCGCGCGCTGGGAGGACGCCTTCCTCAGTGGCAACGGCCACCACGGCGCCCTTGTGTTCGGCGACCCGGACGACGAGCGGGTCATCGTCACCCAGCACACCCTCGTCCGGCCCAACGGCGGCGAACACGCCCGGCCGCCCCGGCTGGCCGCCGCGCTCCCAAAGGTCCAGGACCGGCTGCTCGCCGGGCACCTCACCGCCGCCGAGGCCCTCACCGACGGCCGCCCGCTGCAGTGGGTGCAGCCCTTCCACCCCGCCTTCCGGGTCCGGGTGCGCCGGCCGGCGGGCACCGCCCGGGAGACGCGCCGGGCCGTCGACTTCACCAGCGGCGAGGTCACCGCGGCCCACGGCGGCACCGCGAGCCGTGTCTTCGTCTCCCGCGCGGACGACGTGATCGTCCACGAGGTCACCGCCGGCGACCTGCACATCACCCTGGACCACCGGCTGCCGGGCGCCCCGGCCGGGCTGCGGGTCGGGCACGGCGCGCTGCTCACCCCCGAGGGCGCCCTGCTGAGCCTGCGCGTGCGGTACCCGGACAGCGACCGCGCCTACACCGGCGTCACCCTCGTCGCCGTCGCCGGCGGCCGGACGGAACTCACCCCGCCGGGCGTCCGCGTCACCGGCTGCCGCTCCGCGCTGCTGCTCACCCGGGTGCTCCGGCACACCGGCGAGACGGACGTCATCGCCGCCGCCCGGCACCTGAAGGACCTGCTCGACGGCACCGACCGCCCCTACGGCACCCTGCTCGCCCGCCACCTGGACCGGCACCGCCCCGCCTATCTGCGGGTCGGTCTCGACCTCGGCGCCGACCCGGCCGAGCGCGCCCTGCCCGGCTCCGAGCTGCTGAAGCGCCCGCACAGCCCGGCCCTGCTGGAACGGCTGTTCGCGGCCGGCCGCTACCACCTGCTCTCCAGCAGCGGCCACCACCCGCCCCGGCTCACCGGACTGTGGACCGGCGACTGGGACACCGCCTGGTCCGGGGCGTTCACCACCAACGCCAACCTCAACCTCCAGACCGCCGCCGCGCCCGCCGCCGCGCTGCCCGAGGTCACCGAGGCGCTGGCCGCCTTCGTCGCCCGGCAACTGCCCGACTGGCGGGCCAACGCCCGCTCGATCTTCGGCACCCGGGGCGCGGTCGCGCCCTCGCACAGCGACGGCGAGTCCGGGCTGTCGTACCACTTCAGCCGCGAGTACCCGCTGCACCTGTGGACCGCCGGGGCGGACTGGCTGCTCAAACCGCTGGTCGACCACGACGAGATCCGCGGCGAGCACGACCCGCGCACCGCCGCCGCGCTCGCCGAGGCCGCCCTGTTCTACGAGGACTTCCTGACCCGCACCGACGCCGACGGCCACCTGGTGATCGTGCCCTCCTACTCGCCGGAGAACCGCCCCGCGAACGGCGGCTGGGGCGCGCTCAACGCGGCCATGGACCTTTCCGCCGCCCGGCACACCCTGCTCACCGCCGCCCGCTACCACCCCGAACACGCGGACAAGTGGCGGGCGTTGGCCGAGCGGCTGCCCCCGCACCGGATCAACTCCGACGGCGCCCTCGCCGAATGGGCCTGGCCCGGCCTCCACGACAACTACGACCACCGCCACCTCAGCCATCTCTACGGCGTCTGGCCCCTGGAGGAGATCACCCCCTACGACACCCCGCGCCTGGCCGCCGCCGCCCACCGGGCGCTCGGGCTGCGCGGCGCCGAGAACGACTCCGCCCACGGCCGGCTGCACCACGCCCTGATCGCCGCCCGGCTCGGCGACCGGGACCGGGCCGGGCGCGCCCTGCGCCGGGTCCTCGACGGCGACTTCTTCCACGCCTCCCTGATGAGCGCCCACTACCCCCGCCGTGACGTCTACAACGCGGACGCCGCGCACACCCTCCCCGGCGTGCTCATCGAGATGCTCGTGCAGTCCACCCCGGACCGCCTGATCCTGCTCCCCGCCGTCCCGGACACCTGCCCGCGCGGCGAACTGCGCGGGATCCGCACCCGGTTCGGCGCCGAGGTCGATCTCGCCTGGGGCCCGGACGGCGCCCGGGCCGTCGTACGCCCCGGCCGCACCCACCGCGTGGAACTGCGGACTTCCTCCGGCACCGAACCCCTCGAACTGGTCGCCGGAGAAGACCGCGTCCTCACCCTGAGGGCGCGGTGACACTCCCCACACCCCCACCCATGGAAGGGACACCATGGCAACGAGCACCATCGGCCGGGTCGCCAAGGCCCTGCTCGCCCCCGCACTGGCCCTCGGCGCCACCGTCGGCCTCGCCTCGGCGCCCGCCTCCGCCGCCGTCTGGAACACCTGCGACCAGTGGGGCAACACCACCCTGAACGGCTACACCCTCTACAACAACATCTGGGGCTCCGGCGCCGGCAGCCAGTGCGTGTGGGCCAACTCCGGCACCAACTGGGGCGTGCACGCCGACCACCCCAACACCGGCGGGATCAAGTCCTACCCCAACGCCAAGAAGGTGATCAACAAGCCGATCACCTCGCTGACCTCGCTCACCAGCAGCTACAACGTCACCGTCCCGGCGTCCGGCGCCTACAACACGTCGTACGACATCTGGGACACGGACTACGACTACGAGATCATGCTCTGGGTCAACAAGACCGGACCCGTCGGCCCCCTCGGCACCTCACAGGGCAACGTCACCCTGGGCGGTCACACCTGGACCGTCTACAAGGGCACCAACGGCGCCAACGAGGTGTTCTCCTTCATCCGCACCTCCAACTCCGGCTCCGGCACGGTGAACATCCTGCCGATCCTGAAGTGGATCAAGGACACCAAGCACTGGTTCGGTAACGAGACCATCGGCGACGTCCAGTTCGGCTACGAGATCACGTCCTCGTCCGGCGGCCTGGACTTCACCACCAACAGCCTGACGATCAGCGGTAGTTGAGCCGGGCCGGCTCCCTCGCGGGGGCCGGCCCCCGGCACCGGCCGGCCTCAGTCCGCGGCCGGTGCCGGTCCCGAACTCGCCCGCCGGGTCAGCTCCGGCGCGAGCAGGACGACCTCGTCGCCGCCCCGCCCGTCCAGCTTGGCCACCAGGCGCTCCACGGCCCGCCGGCCCATCTCCTGGGCGGGGATGGCCACCGAGGTCAGCCGTACCGAGGCCTGCACGGCGACCTGGTCCGGGCAGATCGCGACCACGGACACGTCCTCGGGCACCGCCCGGCCCTGCTGGCGCAGCAGCGCGAGCAGCGGCTCCACCGCCGACTCGTTCTGCACCACGAACCCGGTCGTCCCCGGGCGCTCGTCGAACACCCGGGCCAGGGTGAGGGCCATCGCGTCGTACCCGCCCTCGCACGGCCGGTGCAGCAGCCGCACGCCCGTCTCGCGGGCCGCCGAGCGCAGCCCGTCCAGGGTGCGCTCGGCGAAGCCGGTGTGCCGTTCGTAGACCGCCGGGGCCTCGCCGATGACAGCGATGTCACGGTGCCCGAGCCCCGCCAGGTGCTCCCCGCACAGCGCGCCGGTCGCGCTCCAGTCCAAGTCCACGCAGGTCAGGCCGCCGGTGTCGGCGGGCAGACCGATCAGCACGGAGGGCTGGTCGGTGCCCCGCAGCAGCGGCAGCCGCTCGTCCTCCAGCTCGACGTCCATCAGGATCATCGCGTCGGCCAGCCCGCTGCCGGTGACCCGGCGCACCGCGTCGGGGCCCTCCTCGCCGGTGAGCAGCAGGACGTCGTAGCCGTGCGTGCGGGCGGTGGTGGCCACCGCGATGGCGATCTCCATCATCACCGGCACATACAGGTCGGTGCGCAGCGGGATCATCAGCGCGATGATGTTCGACCGTTTGCCGGCCAGGGCGCGGGCGCCCGCGTTCGGGTGGTAGCCGAGTTCCCGGATGCTCTGCTCGACCCGCTGCCGGGTGCCGGCGGAGATGGACCGCTTGCCGCTGAGGACATAGCTCACCGTGCTCGCCGAGACTCCGGCGTGCTGGGCGACCTCGGCGAGGGTGACCATCCGGCTCTCCAAGCTTTGTGAAGCGCTTCGACACTGCGCGTTGCCGACAGGGTGGGTGAGGGTCTGATCGACCCTATCTCCAGGTAACCCGGGGTGTCCATAGGCTGTCGAAGCGCTTCGACAGTCAATCACTGCGCTCTCCTGGCAACCGCCACGCCGGACGGCGGCCGCCGACGGCTCGACGCGGTGGTCACCGGGGGCTCCACGCTAAACCCGGCCGGCTCCGCCCGGGTGGTGGGCCCCGCCCGTTTCGGGTACCAACGATCCAGTGGCACCGGCCGGTCCCGAACGGTCCCGGTCGTCCTTCTCCGCGGCGAGGTGACCCTCCATGTCCGCCACCACCACCCCACGCACCACCGTCACCGAGCGCGAGGCCCGCCGGGTGGCGGAGGCCGCCCGGCAGCGGGACTGGCGGGGACCCAGCTTCGCCAGGGAACTGTTCCTCGGCCGCTTCCGGCTCGACCTCATCCACCCGCACCCGCTGCCCGACGAGGAGTCCGTCCGGCGCGGCGAGGAGTTCCTGGCGAAGCTGCGCGCCTTCTGCGAGACGGAGATCGACCCCGCCCGCATCGAGCGCGAGGCCCGCATCCCGGACGAGGTGGTGGCGGGCCTGAAGGAACTGGGCGCCCTCGGCATGAAGATCGACCCCGAGTACGGCGGCCTCGGCCTCACCCAGCTCTACTACAACAAGGCCCTCGCCCTGGTCGGCTCCGTCAGCCCCGCCGTCGGCGCGCTGCTCTCCGCCCACCAGTCGATCGGCGTACCGCAGCCGTTGAAGCTGTTCGGCACGAAGGAGCAGAAGGAGGCCTTCCTGCCCCGCTGCGCCCGCGGCGACATCTCCGCGTTCCTGCTCACCGAACCGGACGTGGGCTCCGACCCGGCCCGCCTGGCCACCACGGCCGTGCCGGAGGGCGACGAGTACGTCCTCGACGGGGTGAAACTGTGGACCACCAACGGAGTGGTCGCCGACCTCCTCGTGGTCATGGCGCGGGTGCCGAAGTCCGAGGGGCACCCGGGCGGCATCACCGCGTTCGTGGTGGAGGCCGCCTCCGAGGGCATCACCGTGGAGAACCGCAACGCCTTCATGGGCCTGCGCGGCATCGAGAACGGCGTCACCCGCTTCCACCGGGTGCGGGTCCCGGCAGCCCACCGGATCGGCCCCGAGGGCGCCGGCCTGAAGATCGCCCTGACCACGCTGAACACCGGCCGGCTGTCGCTGCCCGCCCTGTGCGCGGGCGCCGGCAAGTGGTGTCTGAAGATCGCCCGGGAGTGGGCGGCGGAACGCGAGCAGTGGGGCAAGCCGGTCGGGCTGCACGAGGCCGTCGGCTCGAAGATCGCCTTCATCGCGGCGACGACCTTCGCCCTGGAGGCCGTGCTCGACCTGTCCTCCCAGATGGCCGACGAGGACCGCCGCGACATCCGCATCGAGGCCGCCCTCGCCAAGCTCTACGGCTCCGAGATGGCCTGGAGGATGGCCGACGACCTGGTCCAGATCCGCGGCGGACGCGGCTATGAGACGGCCGAGTCGCTCCGGGCACGCGGCGAACGCCCGGTCCCGGCCGAGCAGATCCTGCGCGACCTGCGCATCAACCGCATCTTCGAGGGGTCGACGGAGATCATGCACCTGCTGATCGCCCGGGAGGCCGTGGACGCCCACCTCTCGGTCGCCGGCGACCTGATCGACCCCGACAAGACCCTGGCCGACAAGGCGAGGGCGGGCGCGCACGCGGGTGTCTTCTACGCCAGGTGGCTCCCGCGACTCCTCACGGGCCCCGGCCAGCTCCCGCACTCGTATGCCGAATTCCGGCACGGCGCCGACCTCTCCGGGCACCTGCGCTACGTCGAGCGCGCGGCCCGCAGGCTCGCCCGCTCCACCTTCTACGCCATGTCCCGCTGGCAGGGCCGGCTGGAGACCAAGCAGGGCTTCCTCGGCCGGGTCGTGGACATCGGCGCCGAACTGTTCGCGATGAGCGCGGCCTGCGTACGCGCCGAACGGCTGCGCGCGGAGGGACACCACGGCCGCGAGGCCTACCGGCTCGCCGACGCCTTCTGCCGCCAGGCCCGCATCCGCGCCGACGAACTGTTCACCCGCCTGTGGACCAACACCGACGCCGCGGACCGGAGACTGGTCAAGTCCGTCCTCGCCGGCTCCCACACCTGGCTGGAGGAGGGCATCCTCGACCCGTCGGGCGAAGGGCCGTGGATCGCCGACGCGACCCCCGGCCCCCCGACACGCGAGAACGCCCGTCGTCCCTACGGGAGTTAGCAGTACTTGTCGCTCGGGTCCCGCGTCGTCCAGGAGCAGGAGGCGATCTTGGTGCCGTTGGACTTGGTCAGGGTGGCCGTGTCCTTGTCGTTGTTCCAGACGTAGGCGCGGCGGCCCTGGTACCTGTCGGACGCGGTGTTCGAGCCGCTGCCGGTGTGGATCTTCAGGTACTTCCCGGCGCCGATCGTGACGTTCGGGAGGACGTACTTGTGGTTGGAGGCGTCCTTCAGCACCCAGCCCTTGAGCGAGACGGCCCGGCCGCCGGTGTTCTTCAGCTGGACCCACTCGCCGTTCAGACTCTTGTTGGAGCGGTTGTCCGTGCCGGGGCTGTCGAACCACACGTGGTGGATCCTCACGCCCCCGGCGGCCTCGGCCGGGGTGCTGAGCAGGGTGCCGGTAAGCAGGGCCGCGCCCGCGAGTGCGGGCAGGGCGGCGCCAAGGCGCACGGTGCGCATGGAGATATCCCCCCAGGATGTCGTCCGTGAATCATGCGGAACGAAGTGTTTATCACAAGATCTTCATGCCGGTTTCACAGGAGGAATTCCGGCCACCGCACCCACCCGGGGGACGCGCTGTCCGGCCCGCCGCCCCATGCCGCAACAATGGGAGGATGACCGACAGTCCCGCCCATCCGGCACCCCTCGCCGATCCGCACCTCGTCTACGACCCCGTCGCCGGCGACGGCCCCAAGGACGTGGTGATCCTCGGCTCCACCGGATCCATCGGCACCCAGGCCATCGACCTCGTGCTGCGCAACCCCGACCGCTTCCGGGTCACCGCCCTGTCCGCGAACGGCGGCCGGGTGGCCCTCCTCGCCGAGCAGGCGCACCGGCTGCGGGTGCGGACCGTGGCGGTCGCCCGCGAGGACGTCGTACCCGCGCTGCGCGAGGCGCTCGCCGCCGCGTACGGCACCGAGCCGCTGCCCGAGATCCTCGCCGGGCCCGACGCGGCCACCGAGCTCGCCGCCTCCGACTGCCACACCGTCCTGAACGGCATCACCGGCTCCATCGGCCTCGCCCCGACCCTGGCCGCCCTGGAGGCGGGTCGCACCCTCGCGCTCGCCAACAAGGAGTCGCTGATCGTCGGCGGCCCGCTGGTCACCGCGCTCGCCAAGCCCGGCCAGATCATCCCCGTGGACTCCGAGCACGCGGCCCTCTTCCAGGCCCTCGCCGCCGGCACCCGCGCCGATGTGCGCAAGCTCGTCGTCACCGCCTCCGGCGGCCCCTTCCGCGGCCGGACCAAGGCCGAGCTGGCCGGCGTCACCGTCCAGGACGCCCTCGCCCACCCCACCTGGGCGATGGGCCCGGTGATCACCGTGAACTCCGCGACGCTGGTCAACAAGGGACTGGAGGTCATCGAGGCACACCTGCTGTACGACATTCCCTTCGACCGCATCGAGGTGGTCGTGCACCCCCAGTCGTACGTCCACTCGATGATCGAGTTCACCGACGGATCCACCATCGCCCAGGCGACGCCCCCCGACATGCGCGGGCCCATCGCCATCGGTCTCGGCTGGCCCGAACGGATCCCCGACGCCGCGCCCGCCTTCGACTGGAGCAAGGCGTCCACCTGGGAATTCTTCCCGCTGGACAACGACGCCTTCCCCTCCGTGAACCTCGCCCGGCACGTGGGGCGGCTCGCGGGCACGGCTCCGGCGGTGTTCAATGCGGCCAACGAGGAGTGCGTCGCGGCCTTCCTGGACGGCGCGCTGCCCTTCATCGGGATCATGGAGACCGTCACCCGGGTGGTCGAGGAGCACGGCACCCCGGCCGCGGGAACTTCACTCACCGTGTCGGACGTCCTCGAAGCGGAGACCTGGGCCCGCGCCCGGGCCCGTGAACTCACAGCCACGACGGCGACCGCGGAGGCGCGTGCATGACGACCTTGATGTTCATCCTCGGCATAGTGGTCTTCGTGATCGGCCTGCTCGTCTCCATCGCCTGGCACGAGCTGGGGCACCTGTCCACGGCCAAGCTCTTCGGCATCCGCGTGCCCCAGTACATGGTCGGCTTCGGCCCGACCATCTGGTCGCGCAAGAAGGGCGAGACCGAGTACGGCATCAAGGCCATCCCGGCCGGCGGCTACATCCGCATGATCGGCATGTTCCCGCCCGACGACCAGGGCCGGGTCGCCGCCCGCTCCACCTCCCCGTGGCGCGGCATGATCGAGGACGCCCGCTCGGCGGCCTTCGAGGAACTCCGGCCCGGCGACGAGACGCGCATGTTCTACACGCGCAAACCGTGGAAACGGGTCATCGTCATGTTCGCCGGGCCCTTCATGAACCTGATCCTCGCGATCGGCCTGTTCTTCTCCGTGCTCATGGGCTTCGGCGTCCAGCAGCAGACCACCACCGTCGCCTCCGTCTCGCCCTGTGTCATCGCCCAGAGCGAGAACCGCGACACCTGCAAGAAGACCGACAAGCCCTCCCCGGCCCAGGCCGCCGGCATCCACGCCCGCGACACGATCGTCTCCTTCGACGGCAAGCCCACCAAGGACTGGGACACCCTCTCGGACCTCATCCGGGACAGCGCCGGGAAGAACGTGCCGATCGTCGTGGAGCGCGACGGCGAGCGGCTCACCCTGCACGCCACGATCGCCACCAACCTGGTCACCGAGAAGGACTCCAACGGCGGCTACGTCCAGGGCAAGTACGTCGAGGCCGGCTTCCTCGGCTTCGGTGCCGCCACCGGCGTGGTCAAGATGGACTTCGACGACTCCGTGTCCTGGATGACCGACCGGGTCGGCGACGCCGTCGACTCCCTCGCCGCCCTGCCGAGCAAGATCCCCGCCCTGTGGGACGCCGCCTTCGGTGACGGCCCGCGCGAAGCGGACTCCCCGGTGGGCATCGTCGGCGCCGCCCGCATCACCGGCGACATCGCCACCCTGGACATCCCCGCCTCCCAGCAGGTGGCGATGTTCGTGATGATGCTCGGGATGTTCAACCTCTCCCTGTTCCTGTTCAACATGCTCCCGCTGCTCCCGCTGGACGGCGGGCACATCGCGGGCGCCCTGTGGGAGGCCCTCAGGCGGAACCTGGCCAAGGTGCTGCGCCGGCCCGACCCCGGCCCGTTCGATGTCGCCAGGCTGATGCCGGTGGCGTACGTGGTGGCCGGGATCTTCGTCTGCTTCACCGTCCTGGTGCTCATCGCGGACCTCGTCAACCCGGTGAAGATCTCCTAGCCACCCGGTGTTCACGCGGCCCGGAATCCCCTCGGGTTCCGGGCCGCCCGGGACCGCGCCGGATTACGGGTGTGATGTGTGGCGCGCGGCCCGGTGCCGTAATCTCGGACCCTGGAGCCCGCCGTTCACGGGACCCGGATCCTGAACCACGACTTGGGGTTGCACAGCAGATGACTGCGATTTCTCTCGGCATGCCGTCCGTTCCGACCAAGCTCGCCGAGCGCCGGAAGAGCCGGCAGATCCAGGTCGGAAGCGTGGCGGTCGGCGGGGACGCGCCGGTGTCGGTGCAGTCGATGACCACGACCCGTACGTCCGACATCGGCGCCACGCTCCAGCAGA
>NZ_BAAASM010000027.1:0-5017 GCF_039532885.1 Streptomyces nogalater
AGACGGCGCCGACGAACGTGGTCTTGCCCACGCCGAAGCCGCCCGCCACCACGATCTTCGCGGAGGTGGTGGAGCGGGAAGGACCGCCGCTAGAGCTTGCGAAGTCCACTGAGCACCCTTTCGAGCAGTGTCACGTCTGGCTGGCCACCGGCGTTCTCGTCGCCGCCGGGCTGATGGATGGCGACCAGGCCCGCCTCCGCCAAGTCGGCGACGAGGATCCTGGCCACGCCGAGGGGGATCGTCAGCAGGGCCGAGACCTCGGCCACCGACTTGATCTCCCGGCACAGGTTGCAGATCCGCTGATGCTCGGGCAGCTGGCCCTGCATCTGGTGCGGAGCAGCGGTGGTGTGCACCAGTGCCTCGATGGCGAGCTGGTAGCGCGGGCGGGTCCGGCCGCCGGTCATGGCGTACGGACGCACCAGGGGGTTGTTCGACGCCGTGGCCGGGGCCGGCTCGGGACGGCGCTGCGGCTGGACCGGCTGGATGCGCGGCGCCTGCGGCTGGTCGAACGGCGGCTGGTTGTAGGGACCGGGGCCCTGCGGGGCGTAGGGCCGGCGGTGGCTGCTGGGGACGGAGGGGAAGTCGTACGGGTTCGCCGAGCCGTCGTTCTGGCCCTGGGCAGGGTCGTACGACCAATTGCCCGAAGACGGACCGCCTGGGGGTGTTGCCACTTTCTCCTCCTCCGAACTGCGCGAGGCACCCATCCCTGTGGAAGCCGCGTCCCGAAACCTTACGGCCCCGGGACACGTATACGCATCGTCCGATTACTAGTTGAGAAGGCTTCCCTGGAGCTCCGCGCGGAGATCCGGGGTGAGAACCGTGCCCGCACGGTCCACCAGAAGGGCCATCTCGTACCCGATGAGACCGATGTCCGCCTCCGGGTGGGCCAGCACCGCGAGGGACGAACCGTCGGAGATGGACATGATGAAGAGGAATCCTCGCTCCATCTCCACAACCGTCTGGTTCACGTTGCCGCCCTCGAAGATGCGCGAGGCACCGGCGGTCAGCGAGGTCAGACCGGAGGCGACGGCCGCGAGCTGGTCGGCGCGGTCGCGGGGAAAGCCTTCGGACATCGCCAGAAGGAGTCCGTCGGCGGAGACCACCACCGTGTGGGACACCCCCGGGGTGTTGTCCACGAAGTTGGTGATCAACCAGTTCAGGTTCTGTGCCGCCTGGCTCATCGGGCTCACACTAACGCTCCTGGTTGTAGGTGCTGTCAGGACCGAAGCCCTGGCCGTTCGTATCACTGCCTGCGCTGCGCCCGCGCTGGACGCCCCGACGCAGGTTGCTCAGCCTGCCCCGGACGTCCTCCGGGGCGCGGGAGACCTGGGGGCCTCCCTGGGGGGTGGATTCGGCGGAACCCTCGACCAGGTTGGCCTTGGGCACCCGCCGCGGCAGACCGGAGGCGGTGACCCCGCCTGCCTTGGGCTTCCGGAGCTGTGCGGCCTGCTGCCACCGCTCGTCGTTCGCCGACCGCCAGCCGCTGTCGCCGCCCGAGCCCTGGGTGTTCCCCGGTGCCGGGGACGCCGCTTCCTGCCGCACGCGCGCCGTGCCGTTCGCGTTCGCGGAGCCGGTGCCGTGGGAACCGCTCGCGGCTGAGCCACGGCGGGGCAGCCCGGCATCGGTCAGCTCGTGCGCGGCGGGAGAGGCCGTACCCGGACGGTCGAAGCCTACGCCGTTCCGCTCTTCCGCGTCAGCGGCCTGCGGGGTTTCCGCCTCCGGAGCGTACTGGGCCGGATAGCCGTTCTGGTAACCGTCCTGCTGCGGCCAGTCGTCCTGGTAGGCCGGCTGCCGGGCGGGCTCCGCGTAGGGCGCCTGGGACTCGGGGTAACCGCCGTCGGGGGAGAAGCCCTCGGGCTGCGGCACCTCACCGGTCGGCGCGTAGTACTGCTCGTCGTACGACTGCTCGTACGGCTGTTGGTACGAGCCGGTGTGCTGGCCGGTGTGCTGGTCCTCGTACGACGCGGTGTGCTGGCCGGTGTGCTGGTCCTCGTACGACGCGGCGTGCTGGCCGGTGTGCTGCTCTTCGTACGACGCGGTGTGCTGGCCGGTGTGCTGGTCCTCGTACGCCGGTGCCTCGTACCCCTGCTGCGGCTGCTGCCCGTCGTACGCCTGCTGCTGCTCCTGGTACGGCTGCTGCGACTGTTCCTGGTAGGCCTGCTGCCGGCCGGTGAACGGGTCCTGGTACCCCGCGGTCTCGTGCTGCGGCTCGGCGTGCTGCCGCCCGTGCTGGGCCTCCAGCGCGGCGCGGCGCTCCTCGCGCATCCGCGTGCGGCCGATGGGGTCCAGCCCCCGGCCGCCGTCGGGGCCCTCGGTGTACTGGCTGTCGTCGAAGCCCAGCTCGGCGGCGGTGCGCACGGGCTGCTGCTGCCCGCCGACGTCCTCGCCCCGGAACTGCTGCTCCGGGATGATCTGCGAGACGGTGAACTCGTCGCGCTCCAGCGGGGATTCGGCGCCACCGCCGTGCGTGATCGCGTCCGGCAGCATGACCAGGGACGTCGTACCGGCCTGCTCGCCCGAGGGGCGCAGCTGGACCCGGATGCCGTGCCGGTCGGACAGCCGGCCGACCACGAACAGGCCCATGCGCTGGGAGATCGCGGCGTCCACGGTCGGCGGGTTGGCCAGCTTGTGGTTGATGTCCGCGAAGTCCTCGGCGGTCAGACCGATGCCCTTGTCGTGGATCTCGATCATCACGCGGCCGTCGGGCAGCCGGGTCGCGGTGACGCGGACCTTGGTCTGCGGGGAGGAGAACGTGGTGGCGTTCTCCAGCAGCTCGGCCAGCAGGTGCACCAGGTCGGTGACCGCGCGGCCGTGGATCTCGGCCTCCGGCACACCGGACAGCTCGATGCGCTCGTACTGCTCCACCTCGGAGGAGGCGGCGCGCAGCACGTCGATCAGCGGCACCGGCTGGTCCCAGCGGCGGCCGGGCTCCTCGCCGGCGAGGACCAGCAGGTTCTCGCCGTTGCGGCGCATACGGGTGGCCAGGTGGTCCAGCTTGAAGAGGTTCTCCAGCTGGTCCGGGTCGGCCTCGTTGTTCTCCAGGTCGGTGATCAGGGTCAACTGGCCCTCGATCAGCGACTGGTTGCGGCGCGAGAGGTTGGTGAAGATCGCGTTGATGTTGCCCCGCAGCAGCGCCTGCTCGGAGGCGAGCCGGACCGCCTCGCGGTGCACCTGGTCGAAGGCGCGGGCGACCTCGCCGATCTCGTCCTTGCTGGTGATCGGGATCGGCTCCACCCGGGTGTCGACCCGGCCGGGGTCGGTACGGGAGAGCTGGTCGACCAGCATCGGCAGCCGCTGCTCGGCGATGTTGAAGGCGGCGTTGCGCAGCCGGCGCATCGCGCGGCTCATCTGGCGGGCCACCATGCCGGCCAGGATGAACGCGGCCAGTAGACCGATGACGACGACGGCGCCGGTGATCAGGGCGGAGGTCCTGGCGTCGTCGGCGATGCCGGACGCCTCGCTCACCGCCTTGTCGGCCATGTCCGCCTCGATCTGGCGGTAGGCCTTGTACTTCAGCGTGTTGACCGCCCACCAGTTGCCGGTGGTGATGCCCTTGGCGGCCAGCCCCTCACGGGTGAGCGTGCTGGTGTCCTTCATGGTGGCCAGCGCCGTGACCATGTCGGTCGGGTCCGACGGCGGGGCGACGTACTTCGGGTCCTCCGCCTTGGCCTTGCGGGCCAGCGCGGCGGCGTCCGTCTGGATCTTCGCCTTGGCTTCTTCCAGCTTCTGCGCGTCGGCCTCGGTGCCACCGCCCTTGTACTCCTCCAGCGCGATGCGCTCCAGGTAGGCGTACGAGGACAGGGAGATCTGCTGGGACGCCAGGTTCGGGGCGTCCGGACCGGGCTTGACCAGCAGGTGCGTGCCGATCGACCGCTCCAGCGACAGGGCCGCCTTGGTCAGCGACATGGCGTAGACGGTACGGCCGTAGGAGGTGATGTTTCCGGTGCCCAGACCGAGTTCGTTGGCGAACTCCATCAGTGGGTGGATGACCTCGACGTAGCCTTCCTCGGTCTTCACGCCGGTCATCCGGGAGGTGAACGCGGCCTGCCGCAGCCGCGCCAGCTGGGGCTCGGCCTCGTGGAACAGCGTCAGGCGGCGCTTGATGCCCGACTTGTCCGGCGCGCTCTGCGCCGCGTCCTCGAACGCGTCCGCGGCCTGGTCGGTGGCCTTGCGGGCGTTGTCGACGGCAGCCTTGCTTTGGGCGTCCTTCTTGTTCAGGAGCAGCGGCTCGGCGCTGACGTCGCGCTCGTTCTCCAGGGCGTCGGCGTAGGAGAGGGCGGCGCGCACCAGACGGGCGGTGTTCTCGGCGTCGCGGGCCTCCTGCCAGGTGTCGATGGAGCTCTTCACCTGGAAGCCGCCCATGACGAGGCCGACCATCACGGGTATGAGCAGGATGGCGTTCAGCCGGGTCGGCACCCGCCAGTTCCGCGGAGAGAGACGGCCACCGGACGCCGGAGCCGCCGCCGGCTCCGCGCCGGGAACGGGGGTGGGCGCCGCAGCGCGCGGCGGCGGGGTGAAGTTGCCCCGCGCCGACGGCTCGGGACCGTTCTTGCTTCGCCTCACTCGACCAACAACCTCTCGGCGGTCGGCACCTACGTCGTGCCGCAGTCTCTCAGAGCCCGGTTCGCCACAGACCACTGTGGAGTACGTCTTCGACCATTGGGCAGTTCAGGCATTCCAGCACGTGGACCAGCGCGATTCCAAACAGCCGGACCCCTGTGACGGACGCTTTGTAAACGCCAGATAAAACGGTCATAAAGAGCGAGCCTTGCCAAAAGGCGGGACGTTTGTGCGCGCAGCGAGACCGGCTGGTCGCGTCGCGTGGTGATCCCCGGCGATACCTCTGCCGAACTGTTATGAACACTGGAGCCGACCGTGTCAAAAGCCACAGTCGGCTCCGAAACCTTTACGACAACTGCCGTATTGCCCGTCGCACTTGAGTGCTACTTCAAGCGTGCCATGAGGGCGTGTTCGACCAGGGTGATCAGGGCGCTCTTGGCGTCGGCGCGGTGGCGGG
>NZ_BAAASM010000028.1:0-2119 GCF_039532885.1 Streptomyces nogalater
CCGGACTCCACCTCGCCGCCATCTTCATCTGGTCGGCGAGGTGATCCGAAGGAAACGGCCTAGTGCGGCGTCGCGCCGGGTGCGGCCGCGGCTGTAGGCGTCGGACGCGGCCGGCACCACGCACACCTCGGTGATCTCCCAGGCCGTAGGCGCCGAACCCCGCCTCGCCGTGCTGCGCCGGGGCGTGCCATCCGTTGGCCGCCGCCGACGACGTGCTGACGCGTCGTCAACTGGTATGTCCGCTCGTCCCGTTCCGGTCCAGCATTTCGCCCCGTCCGGCCCATTACCGGGCCGCTCGATCTGCTGCCTGGTGTCGAGGAGGCGCCACTCAGGCGTGGGCGGCCGATCTCGTACAGCTCCTGGAGGTCGTCGCGAGGGGGAGCGTGTGGTGTTCCTGTCCGCGTCGGCGGCCGGCCGGTACCCGCACGCCGGCTTCGCCCATGTGTCCCTCGCTCCCGGGTCGTGGCGGAGTTCGTCGCTGCGGCCCAGCATGGTGGGGCCCGCTCTTCGATAGCGATGCTAACGGCTGTGAACTGGGGTTATTTACGGCAGGTAGCTTCCGTGTGCAGGTGCCTGTGGTTGGTGCTAACGAACTGTGTTAGCGTTGAAAACACTTCTGGGGGCCTGCCCTCGTCAGGTGCCCGACTGTCCGTAAGACGAGAGAGATGGCCATAGCTGATGAACCGTTCGACGCTCTTCCGTGCCGCCGTAGCCGCAGCAGGCGTGTCGCTCCTCGCCGCCTGTGGCGGGAACGCCTCCGCCGACGGTGAGGAGAAGAAGCCGTCGTCCGCCGGCTCGACGCCGTCCAGCGCAGAGGCGTTCACCGTCACACACGTGGGCGGACCGACGGCCGTCCTGGAGATCGCCGGTCAGCGCATCCTGATCGACCCCACCTTCGACGCGCCCAAGAAGTACAAGTCCGGCATGTCCAAGACGAAGGGTCCCGCCTTCGGCCCGGAGAAGCTCGGCAAGATCGACGCCGTGCTGCTCTCCCACGACCAGCACGACGACAACCTCGACGGCAAGGGCCGTGAGCTGCTCAAGGACGTGCCGGTCGTGTTCTCCACGCCTGGCGCCCACAAGCGTCTCGGCGATCACATCACTCCCATGAAGAGCTGGGAGGCGCAGGAGCTGAAGTCCTCCGGCAGCACCATCAAGGTCACCGCGGTGCCCGCCCTGCACGGTCCCGACGGAGTCGACCGTGGCGCCGATGGCGAAGTCACCGGGTTCGTGCTCAGCGGTAAGGGGGTCCCCACCACCTACATCTCCGGTGACAACGCCTCGGTCAAGGTCGCCAAGCAGGTCGGCGACCGGATCAAGAAGGACATCGGAGCCATCGACACGGCCATCCTCTTCGCCGGCGCCGCCCGCACTCCCGCGATCCTCGACAACGCGCCGCTGACGCTCACGTCGAAGAACGCCGCCCTCGTGGCGAAGGACCTCAACCCCCGCAAGGTGGTCCCGATCCACACCGACAGCTGGGACATCTACTCCGAGGACATCCAGTCCCTCGTCAAGGCCTTCGAGGACCAGGGCGTCGCCGACAAGCTCGTCGGCCTGGAGCCGGCGGGGGAGAAGAAGGACCTGTCCTGAGGAATCGAGGATCCATCCGGCTCGGAGCGGCGGCGAACCCTTTGACGAGGCGCTCTCCGAGCCGGAGTTTTCCGTTCCGCGGGGACGGTTCCGCCCGCGGGGACGAGTCGATGGCTGCGGTGCTTGCCGGAGGAAGGAGCCGTACGATGCAGTTCCAGCAGTTGCGTGCGTTCCGTGAGGTGGCGAGGGAGCTGAGCTTCACGCGTGCGGCGAAGAACCTCAACTACGCCCAGTCCAGCGTCACCGCGCAGATCCAGAGCCTCGAAGAGGCGGTGGGCACGCCGCTCTTCGACCGTAGCGGACGACGGGTGGCCCTCACCGAGGCGGGCATGGCCCTGCTTCCGCACGCCGAGCGCATCATCGACATCACCGAGACGGCGCGGCGTGAGGTGGCCGCCGCCTCGCCTCGGGTCCCTGGCGCTCGCCTGGCGGTTCGGCGGGACGGGGCGCTGTCCGGCCCGAGGGGCCGGGTGCGGGCTCCTGTGGTGACGGGACGTGCGTGAACGTGATGGAGCGGACTGGTCGC
>NZ_BAAASM010000028.1:2165-144629 GCF_039532885.1 Streptomyces nogalater
GTTTTTCGCGGATACCGGGCTTTCGGCTTTCGCGGGTGCCGGATCGGCTTTCGCGGGTACCGGGCTTTCGGCGGACGGTGCCCACCGGTTTCCCGGCCGGCGAGAACACGGCGGTGTTCGTTCGGGTGTTCACTCGTCGCGCGGGGAAGCGGGCCCTCGAAGTGCCTGGGACAGGCGGGCGATGGCATCGCTGCCGACGGGCGCCGTCCCGGTGAGGGTGCCGACCAGTGTCTGGGCGAGCACGATCCCGTCGGTGATCCTCGTGTCCTCGCGCTCGTCGCCCGTGACGGCGCCGATCACGGCGTCCCGTACGGAACGGGAGATCCCGGGGTCGCCGTAGAGCCCGGGAAAGGACAAGGCCATCAGGCACACGCCGACGTTGGCCGTCAGGATCGACTGGCCTGCCAGCTCCAGCGGTGTACGCAGTCGTCCGGCGGCGCGGCAGCGCTCCAAGGCCGACAGCAGCAGGGCCCTGGCCTCCTCGACCGCCGGCGGCTGGGAGTCCGGGGCCGGCGTGAACATCAGCCGGTACAGGTGAGGGTTGTCCAGGGCGAACGCGACGTGACTGTCCCAGGCCGTGCGCAGATCGGCCACCGGGTCGTCGGTCATCGGGTTGCGGCGCTTGTTCGCGAGGAAGCGCTCGAAGCCGATGCACGCGACCGCCGTGAGCAGCCCTTGTTTGTCGCCGAACTGGCGATAGATCTCGGGCATGCCGACCTTGGCCCGGTCACAGATGGCCCGGGTCGAGATGGCCAGTGCGTCCTTTGACGCGAGCAGTTCCTCGGTGGCGGCCAGGATGCGCTCTCGTGCCGTCGACATGCCTCGATGGTAACAGCTACGAAAGCGTTGCTAACGCCTTGGAGCTGCCCTTTTGTCATGCGGGACGCGGAGCTGGCGGGCCTTGTTTCATGGTGCTCACACATTGTGTTAGCGTTGATCACGTCCTGAGGGCCGTCGCGTTCGGTTCCCCTGTGCGACCGGCCCGTGGTGGCCGTCACGTCCAACGCCTCCGCAGCAGTGCGAGCGGCACAAGCTTTCTCGATCATTAGGTGGTTAGTCATGGCTACGACGACTCTGCGAGCACTCACCGGCGCCGACGAGACGCCCGCCTCGCTCGGCAACGCGACCCTCATCCTGGTCGACTACCAGAACGTCTACACCGGCGGCGTGATGGAGCTCGACGGCTGGAAGCCCGCGCTGGAAGCCGCCGCCGAACTGCTGGCCGCGGCCCGCCAGGCCGGCGCGAAGGTCATCCACGTCCAGGAGGCGGGCTACGACATCGAGTCCGAGGCCGGGCAGATCCACGAGAGCGTCGCGCCCATCGAGGGCGAGACCGTCGTCGTCAAGAACGTCCCGAACGGCTTCCACAACACCGACCTGGGCGAGCACGTCGACGCCGCCGGGAACGACGACGTCATCATCGCCGGGTTCATGACCAACATGTGTGTCCTCTTCACGGCGCAGGGCGCGTCCCTGCGGGGCAACCAGCCCACCGTCGTCGCCAACGCCTGCGCGACCCGGCCCCTGGAGACCATGCACGGGGGCGGCACGTCGCTGACCGCCCAGCAGATCCACGACGCCGCCCTCGCGACGATCACCGACCGCTACGGCATCGTCGTCCCCTCGCTCGCGGCGCTGAAGTAGTCCCTCGGCCTTCCGGCTCCGGCAGGGCGGCGGCTTCCCGTCCCGCCCCGCCGGAACTCCCCCCGCGGACCACATCGAGGGCCCGGCGGGGAGAGCGGAAGTCACCCCCGGGAAGCGGGTGGGTTGTAGGGCGAAGGACCGGCGTACGTCCAGCGCAGCGGCGACGCCCGGTCGATCCGGACGACCTTGTCGATGTCGAACGCCACCATGCGCAGGGCCCCCGGGACGCCGGCCCGCCGCGCCTCGTCCCAGACGATCTCGGCCTTGCCGGACAGGTGCAGGAAGTGACCCTGTGCCCAGTCCACGAAGAGCAGCCCGCACGCGGGGCTGAGGTGGAGATTGCCGAGCGTCATGTAGAAGGAGTTGCCGGAGTAGTCCGGCCAGACCAGGCGCCGGGGCCCGGTCACCGACACGAATCCGGGCTCCCCGCCGCGGTGCGAGGCGTCCGCTCCGTGTTCCGGCGCCCGGCTGGCGATGAAGAAGGTGTCCGCCGATTCGATCCACGCGCGCTGAGCGGCGTCGAGTCCGCCGGTGGTGCGGGGCGGACGCGGGGCGGTGGGCGGTCCGTCGGCCGCGGGCTCGCGCAGCTGCAGGTACTTGGGGCAGTTGCCGAGCACCTGCTCCGTCCGCACCCGAAGTCCGCCTCCGTGGCGCCGGGCCACTCCGTTGATCCTGACGCGGCCGGCGGTCCGGGGCTCGATGGCGAGAAGACCGATGTCACGGGCTGCGTCGAACGCGTTCTCCAGCGGGTCCCCGGGCACCGGCGCGGCGGCGATGCCGAGGGTGTGCCGGTCGACGGTCTCGATGAAGCCCGGGGCACCGAAGAGCATGGAGGCCCAGACGGAGCCGTGCGCGTCGGCGGCACCCATGACGATCATGCGCTGCCGCAGCAGGAAGGGGTCGAACCCCGGCGGGATCTCATCGCCGAACATGGGCGACCCCCAGCCCTCGTGGCCCTCGCCGGCCCGTCTCTGTACGGCCTGTTCGCCCTCGTGACGCGGCGTCTTGATCATGCGCTCTCCTCGTGTGGTGGTCCGCCGGCGACGGGCGGCCTGATCGTGACGTGGTCCCCCCTCCACTGGCGATGTGCGTCCGCGGCCGCGGGAGGGCCGGGAGCCTCTCCCGCGGCCGGCGACCGCACAGTAGTCCCGTGCGGGGGCGGAAACTCCGCCGCATACGCACGCCTTGTGTGACATCCGCGCCCGGACGGGCGCACCCCTGCTTGCGGGCGCGCTCCGCGTGACCACGCCGCGCGGGTCAGCTGCCCCGGATGACCGTCTCGGGTGCCGACAGAGCCGGTTCGGGCGTCCCCGGGGCCACCGGTGGCGTCTGGTGGACCGTCCAGCCGTGGTCGGCCAGGCGCTGCGCCAGACGTACCGAGGAAGCCGGGCCGACCAGCAGTTCCACCAGTCCGCTCCGGTCGGCCGGCGCATGGTCGATCGCAACTTCCTCGACGTTGACGCCGAGTTCCGCCACCGTGCCGAGCAACCGGGCCAGCTCGCCGGGCTGGTCACCGATCAGCACACGTACGGGGACGCCGTTCCGGGGCGTTCCGCCGTGTTTCCCGGGGACGCGACCGCGCCCCTTGATCCCGCGGCTGAGGAGATCGGCGACGTGCATCATGCCCTCCGCGCGCTCGTCGGCGTTGTCCGTGGCGAGACCGCGCAGGGCCGTCACCGCCACGGAGAGGTCCCGGGCCAGCTCGCTCAGCACATCGGCCACCGCGGCGGCGTTCGCGTCGAGGATGTCCCTCCACAGGTTCGCATCGCCCCCGGCGATGCGGATGACGTCCCGCAGTCCCTGTCCGGCGAGTCGGGCCGCGTCGTCCGGCAGGTGCTGGAGCCTGGCGGCCATCAGGGCGGCGACCACGTGCGGTGTGTGGGACACCAGCGCCACGGCCCGGTCGTGTGCCGCGCTGTCCATGACCACCGGGACGGCGCCGCACAGGGCCACCACCTCCAACGCCCGGTTCAGGGTCGCCGTCGTGGTGGCCGCGGTGGGGGTGAGCACCCAGGAGCGGCCCTCGAACAGGGTGGCCGTCGCGGCCAGCGGGCCGGACAGTTCGCGGCCGGCCATCGGGTGGCCGCCTATGTACGTGGAGGGTTCGGCGAGCGCGCACGCGTCCCGCTCCGGCCCGGCCTTGACGCTCGCCACGTCCATGTAGGAGTGGGCCAGGCGGCCGGCCTGCTGTACGGCCAGCACTTCCCCCACGCCGGCCGGCGGTACGGCGAGCAGCGCCATGTCCACCGGTGCCGGGGGCGGGCCGACCGTACCCGCGCCGAGGGCGGCGGCGGTCCGGGCCGCGGACTCGTCCACGTCCATCAGGTGCACACGCACCCCTTTGCCGGCGAGGGCGAGTGCGACGGAGGTACCGATCAGTCCGGTGCCCACGACCGCTGCCGTACGCATCATCGTCCTCCTCCTTGGCGGCCGGCGACACCCGGCATGTCCTTCGGGGGTTGCCGCGTGCCGTGGGCCGGTTGTCCCTCGCCACCGGGCTCCGGCCGGCTCGCGCCGCGCGTCGCACGGGTCGCCATGATGAGTTCCTCCTCCGTCGATTCGGCGCGGTCGCCGCCCCGCGGGAGGAACGCCTCGCCCCGGGCCACGGCGGTCATCCGCGTCCGCAGCCGGTCGCACTCACCGGCGAACAGCAGGGGCGGACGGCCGGCGAGGCCGGCCGGCACGGCCGGAGCGTCCCGGCCGGGCCGGTCGGGCTGCCGCGCGGCGGAGAGGTCCCGGCACGACGGCGCGGGCTCGCCGGTCCGCCCGGTCATGGCGTCCACGCCGTCAGTCCTCCTCAAGCAGGTCGGGCTGCTCGGCCACGATCTCGTCCCAGAGCAGCTGGAAGCTGAACCAGCCGAGCTGCTCGTCACCGAAGCCCTGGCCCGCCGCCACGGCCTGCTCGTGCGTGAACGTCTTCGGCGTCCCGGCCGCGAGGGCCAGCAGCTGGACCTGGGCGCAGCTGTCGTAGGTGAAGAACCAGTGGACGGCCTCGTCCAGTGAACCGCCGACGGTGATGAGCCCGTGGTGACGCAGGAGGATGGCACGGTTGTCACCCAGCTTCTCAGCGATGTCACGGCCCTGTTCGAGACTGACCGAGGGCCCCTCGTACTCCTCGTACAGCGTCTGGCGCCCGTAGAAGGCGGCGGACTCCTGGTCGATCGGCTCCAGCAGGCGGCCGATCGCCCCGAGCGCACGGGAGTGGGCGGTGTGTCCGTGGGCGGCGGCGGTCGCCCCCGGGTGCAGCTCGTGGATCTGTGAGTGGATCACGAACGCGCTGGGGTTCACCCGGTGCCTGCCGTGCACGACCCGGCCGGCCGCATCGACACGGATGAGATCGGCCACCCGCACGTGCTTGAAGGAGACACCGAAAGGGTTGACCCAGAAGTGGTCCGGGTGTTCCGGGTCCCGGACCGAGATGTGGCCCGAAATGCCCTCACCGAAACCGTACTTGCCGAACAGGCGCAGTGCGGCGGCGAGGCGCTGCTTGCGGTGGCGTCGTGCCTCCTCGGGTGTGGCGAAGTCCGGCTCGCCCGGGATCGGCAGCCCGGTCGCGGTGTCGGCGAGGTAGACCGCGCGGTCCCCGGTCGGCGCCGGACCGCCTGTCCCGGCCCCTTTCCAGGTGATGGTGTCGTCCGCTGTCCGCGGCACTGTGGTCATGACGAACTCCGTTCTGTGCAGGGTGTGTCGGCTCGCGTGTCAGGCAGGGAGCAGCGTGTCCTCGGTGCGGGACGCCCGCCGCGGCTCGGCGTGCTCCAGGACGGCCGCGACGATGTCCACCGCGCGGTCCACCAGCGAAGGGACCCCGAAGGTGAAGAAGAGCGACCCGGCCGCGATGGTGCCGAGACCGTACAGACGCGGGTCCGGTGTGCCGTCGGCCGTCAGGCGGCTCGTCGCCCGCTCGACGTGCAGGCCCCCGTGCGGGTGCGCGCTCGCCGCCCGTTCGCCGGTGAGGGAGGTCACCAGCGGCAGCGCACCGGCGGGGATCCGTCTCTCGGCGGCGTTCACCGCGTTGACCACCTGGTCCGCGCCCGAGACCGTCCCGTTGGACAGGGTGATGTCGAACCCTCCGCCTTCGCGCGGCGTGATCCGCCGCAGACCCGCCAGGATGTCCAGCCGGCCGGCGTCGACCAGGCCGAGCAGCGCCGCCGCGCTGCTCGGGGGCATCGGGCAGCACAGGCTCATGACGGCGCGGTACCGCGATCTCAGCACGTCGGCCCGGTCGCGCTCGCCGAGCACGGGCCACACGTCGGGGCCCACCTCGGGCACGGCGCGTTGCAGGATGCGGAGCCCGGGGTCGGGCGAGTCGACCGCGGCCAGCTGGCGACGCAGGCGGTCCACCGCGGGTTCGGCATCGAGGCGGGTGACCTCGGCGGCCAGCGCGTCCGGATCGGCGCCCGCGTCGACGAGTTCCCTTTCCACGATCCCGGCGAACTCGGCGAGGGAGAACACGCGTCCGCTACGGGCGAGGGAACGCATCCGCTCCCGGGTCAGGTACGTCGGCTCGAAGTCCAGGTGGCGCTGCCGTACGCCCGGAAGCACACCGCTGCGGGAGAGAAGGCTGATCCGGCCCCGATGCCCCTGGGCGGCCAGCGCCAGCACGATGTCGACGGCGGTGAGCCCGCTGCCCACCACCGCGACGTGCTGATCCGCCCCGATCGTGCGGAGGCGGTGCGAGACGGGGTACGGATCCGCCGTGAACCCGGGCGTCCCGGCCAGCCCGTACACGTCCTTGGGGCCGTCCCCGCCGACGCACAGGACGACGTAGTCGAAGGCGTGCGCACCGCCGTGCCGGGTGGTGAGCCGTACGCGGCCGACCTCGCGCCGGGCCGCTGTGACGGCGTCGCCGACGAGGTCCACGCGCCATCCCTGCCTGCGCAGCTCGGCCAGGCCGGCGTAGGCCGTCTGCTCCAGGTACTCGCCGTAGACGGTCCGCGGGGCGAACCGCGCACCGGAGTACGGGTCGACGGTGTAGCTGCCGTCGAGCACCCGCTCACGCGCCTCCAGCCAGCGTTCGAAGTGGTGCGGGTCGCCCGCGCGTACGGACATGTCGTCGGGTGTGGCGTTGACCTTCACGGTCTCGCTGTCGACCTGGTAGGCCCGCCCGCGCCAGAGGCTGGGGGAGGGTTCGAAGACCGTGATGCGGCCGGGCCCGCCCTTGGCGCCGGCCAGCGCGTCGACCAGGCAGACCGCCGAAGCACCGCCACCGACCACACCTATCGATATTCCTGTCATGAGTCAGAGTCACCTATCGATGCGAGGAACGCCGGTTCTCGTCACGCGTGGTCGCCGACGAGGCGATGAAATCCGCCGTGCAGGAATATGAGCGGCGAGCGGGACTCGCCCAGCCCGAGGCTCACCACTTCACCGATGACCAGGGTGTGGTCACCGGCCACGACATGCTGGTGATAACGGCATTCCATCCAGGCGACCGAGTCGAGGATCAGTGTCCCGGTGTTCTCGCCCGGCGTGGTGGGCAGGCTGCGCAGGGCCATCCTGCGTTCCTTGTCCGGACGGGCGAATATCCTGGCGAGATCCTCCGCTCCGCCGTCCAGGACGGAAACACCCCACACCCGGGAGTCCAGCATTTCCGTGAGGAAGGCGGAGTCGCTGCGCAGGCTGACCGAGACCAGCGGCGGAGCCAGCGAGACGGAGGTGAGCGAGTTGATCGTGACGGCGTTGTGCCGCCGTACGGACGGCCCGCCGGTGAAGGTGCTCACCACGCAGACACCCGTCGCGAAATTCCTCATGACGGAGCGCAGTTCGTCCTTCACCGCGATAACGGCCGGACTCGCGGCGGATACCTCACCCATCTTGTGTTCCCCTCCGGGGTGTCGGCTGTGCGCTTCATTCCGGTATTCCGAAAAGGCGGGACGGGAAAACCGGATCACGGAATCGACATTACCCGGCGCCCCTCTGTCGTATTTGCGGGGCCGCGCACCATCAATTGCCGGTACACGCCGTTCCGGTGCGCACAGGAAAAACCGCCGGCCCCCTCTACGGGGTTCCGGCGGTGTGGAAGGCGTCTTGTGTGCGTCCGGCCTAGCGGCCGGCCGCCGCCCGGCGGCGGGGCGACGCCTTCAGCGCGGCGACGAACGTGAGGACCATCGTCAGCAGGGAGATGCCGGTGACGACCCACAGGCCGTTGTGGTAGCCGGAGAGCGTACCGGCGCCCTCGCCGCTTCCGGTGTGCTCGACGGCCATGCTCGCCGTCACGATCGCCAGCACGACGGCCGCGCCGACCTGGTAGCCGGTCTGCAGCACACCGGCGGCCAGGCCCAGCTCGCTCTCGTCGACGCCGCTGGTCGCCTGGACGTTCGCCGCCGGGAAGGAGAACGGGAAGGCGATACCGATGAGCAGAATGCTCGGCAGGATCACCCAGAGGTACGAGGAGTCCCCGTCGATGCGCAGGAAGAGCAGGTACGACGCGGTGTAGGCGGCGAATCCGGCGAAGATCATCCACTGGATGCCGAACCGCGCGATCAGCTTCCCGGCCCGGGGCGCGATGGTCATGATGAGCAGCCCGATCGGCAGGAAGGCGAGCGCCATCTCCATCGGGGACCAGCCGCGCAGCGACTGCAGGTACAGGCCTCCGATGAACTGGAAGCTCATGTAGGTGCCGAGGATCGCGGCGGCCACCAGACTCGCTCCCAGCAGCGCCTTGTTGCGCAGCAGCCCGAGCCGCAGCAGGGGCTGGCAGGCCCGGCGCTCGATGGCCGCGAAGGCCAGCAGCAGGACCACGGCGGCGGCGAACACCAGGAGTGTCCGCGGCGCGAACCAGCCCGCCTCGGGGGCCTCGACGATGCTGTAGACGAGGAGCAGCATGGCACCGGTGACGGTGACCGCACCGGCCACGTCGAACTTCTCCCCGCCGCGTTCCTTTCGGACGTCCCGCGGTACCAGCACCATCGCTCCGGCCATCGCGACGACCGCCACGGCGACGGGCAGCAGGAACGTCCAGCGCCAGTTGATCTCGGTCAGGGTGCCGCCCACGATGACGCCGGTGGAGTACCCGACCGCGCCGCACGCCGTGTAGATGCCGACCGCCCGGTTGCGCTGAGCGCCGGCGGGGAAGGTGCCCATGATGATCGACAGGCTGGCCGGCGCGGTGAACGCGGCTCCGACGCCCATGACGAACCGGGCGGCGATCACCACGAGGCCCTCCTCCGTCACCCCGCCGACCAGCGAGCCGACGGCGAAGACCGCCACGCCGATGAGGAACATCCGGCGCCGGCCGAGCAGGTCGGCCATGCGCCCGCCGAGCAGGAGGAAGCCGCCGAAGCCGAGGACGTAGGAGCTGACGATCCACTGCACGGATTCCGTGGACATCCCGAGGTCGTCCTGGATCGGCGGCACCGCGATCCCGACCATGATGTTGTCGAGGGCGTCGAGGAAGAAGGCGGCACAGACGCTGACCAGCAGGCCCCACTCGCGCAGGCCCCATGACCCGGTGGCGCGGTCCGCGTCGCTCCGGTCCTCGACCATCGGCTCGACTTGTACTTCCTGCACTTCGCCGGGAGATGCCATGTCCTGATTCCTTAGTGAGATGCCGGTCGTGCCGGCCATTGCCGAGCCGGCCGATTCGTCTGGGTGCCGGCGCAGACCTCGGAGCGCCGACCGATGTCTTCCGATGTCGGCCGGTTCCTCCGGGCCGCCGGTCGTCGTGCCGTCACCCGGCCGCGGTCACCGCGGCCGGTTCAGCCCTTGAGTCCCAGCGGGAAGGGCGCCTGGGGTGTGCCGCCGAGCAGGTGTGCGCCGGCGGACTGGATGATCTGCTCCTGGGCCAGGATGTGCTGGCACATCGTGTGCAGGTCGCGCAGCCAGCGGTCGAGCGGCGACGTGCGGTAGATCGATGCCGTGCCCACCAGGTCCGACAGCCGCGAGACGATCGACCTGGCCGTGCGGAAGGCGTTGACGCGGGCGAGCGCCGAGGAGACCTGCTGGTCCGGCGTCGGCTCGATCCCGGAGGCCAGCCGGTCCCACAGCTCGTCGAGTGTGCCGTAGACCGCGTAGCGTGCCGCCGCGAGACGCATCTCGGCCTCACCGATGACCGTCTGGACCCGGTAACTGTCCGACCAGGGCGTGCCGGTGGCCCGTTCGACCCGCTCCGCGGCCAGCTCCCGCACGTGGTCCAGCGCGGCCCGCGCGACACCGAGCGGCACCCCGGGCACATTGCCGAGGAACGCGTCCGGGGCGGACAGGGGGCCGGTGCCGCGCGGGGTCGTGTAGTCGAAGGTCCACTCCTCGGGCACGAACAGGTCGGTGACCTCGTAGTCCATGCTGCCGCTGCCGGCGAGCCCGTGGGTGTGCCAGGTGTCCACCGTCTCCACGTCTTCCCGGCGGACCAGCATCAGCCGCCAGTTGACCGGTGCTCCGCCCGCCCCGGGCTCCGGCACGCCGTCGCTGTGTACGACACAGCCGCCCACGACCCAGTCGGCGTGGGTGACACCACTGCCGAAGGGCCAGCGGCCGGTGACGCGGTAACCGCCGGGGACGCGGTCGGCGCGACCGACCGGGAAGATCAGTCCGGCGGTGATCGCGTCCGGGTTGGCGAGCAGCTCCTTGACCACGGGCTCGTCGAGGTAGCCGGCGTAGATCCAGGTGTCCATGCCGATCATGGCGCACCACCCGGCCGCGGCGTCGCCGTAGGACAGCGCTTCGATCACCTCGGTCTGCTGCGAGAAGGTGAGCTCCGGTCCGCCCCACTCCTTGGGCATGCCGATACGGAAGACACCCGTGTCCCGTACGAGATCCACGGCGTCCTGGGGAAGCCGCCGGGTCCGGGCGATCTCCTCGGAGCGCTGGCGCAGCAGGGGAGCGGCCGCCTTGGCCCGGGCGAGGATCGTCTCGGCCGTGAACTCTTCCTGCCCGGCCGCCACTTGCGGCATCTGATAGGTCGTCATCAAGGCCTCCTGAGGCTGGCTTCGTGTTCGTGTCCGACGCGGACGCCATAGGCGATGCCACCCGCGTGTGCGCGCCGCCGGCTTCCCGTGACCCTCACGCTAGGGACGATGGCCCGGCGCCTGTCGCGCGAATGCGCACGTGTACTGGCACGTGCGCGTGTCTCTGCCGCCACGGCCCAGAAGCCCCCCGTCTGCTAACCGTTGAACGTCACTTTAGGGGTTAGCCGCATCATGCTGCAACCGGTGTCTTACGCTTGAGTGGTTAGAAATGGCGGAGGTGGAAGGGATGGAGAATGGATCGTGTGATGACGAGACCCGACCCGCGCCCCCTCGTCGGCGAGCCGCTCGCCCTCGACCTGCTGAACACCCGCTGGAAGACGGAGAACCAGGACCACGACCTGCTCGACTCGCTCGACGGGCTGCGCGTCTGGCTGTCCGGCCGGGGGCTGGCCGGCCGCTTCACCGCCGACGGCGCGACGCGTGACGCACTGCTGGACGCGCGCGCGGCGATCGCCGCCTGCGTCGACACCCCTGGCTCTCCCGCCGCGGCCGCGGCGCTGAACGACATCCTCGAACGGGGCCGCATCACGCCCCTGCTGACGGCTCAAGGCCCGGGCGAGCGCACGGAGTTCGAGGTGCCGTCGTGGGAACTCGCCTGGGCAGCCGCCCGCGACTACCTTCGGTTGCTCGACACCGCGCCCGACCGGATCCGCCAGTGCGCCCAGCCGGACTGCATCACCCATTTCCTCGACACCTCGCGCAACGGCACGCGCCGCTGGTGCTCCATGGCAGCGTGCGGGAACCGCGCCAAGGCCGCCAGGCATTACGCGCGCAGCCGCCACACCGCCGACCGTCCCTGAGCGCCTCGCCGTCGCGTGGGTGCTGGGGTCGGCGCGTTCCGGTCCGGCTCGACGAGTTACGGGGAGACACCCGTGGGGACCGGCAGAGGGCACCTCCGGCGAACCGGAGGTGCCCTCTGCCGTATGGCTTATGGCTTATGGCTTGTGTCTTACGGGGCGTCAGGACGTCGGCCGCGGCGAAGGGCCGGTCCGGCCGTGACCGCGCGCCGCTTCGAACCGTTCGCGCAACTGGGCGCGACGCAGCTTGCCGATACCCGTCTTGGGGATCTCTTCCCTGCCCACCGGCACGGCATGGGCCACCCGTACGCCGAGTGTCAGGGCCACCCGTTCGCGGACCCGGGCCGCCACCTCGGCGGCATCGAAGCCGGGCCGCGGGTGGAAGAAGACGGCCAGCTCCTCGGTCCCGCCCGCGCCGGTCACCTGGGAGGCGACCGTGTACGACGGGACGACCTCGCCCAGTTCCTCGACCCGGGCCTCGATCTCGTGGCCGTGATAGGTCACGTCACCGACCCGGATGACATCGTCGGCCCGCCCGGTCACGGTGAGGACGCCCTTTTCGACGTAGGCCAGGTCGCCCGTCCTGAACCAGCCGTCGGTGAACGACTGCCGGTTCTGCTCCTCGTTGCGGTGGTACCCCGCGGTGACGCTGGCACCGCTCACCTGGAGTCTGCCGAGCGTGCCGGTGGGCACGACCCGGTTGTGCTCGTCGACCACGCGCACCGCCGTTCCCGGCTGCGGCCGCCCTACCGGGACGTACCGGTCGTCACCCTCGTTGACGGCCCAGAACTCGCAGTCGGCGACGCCCGCCGACGTTTCCGACATGCCCCACCCCGGATACATCGCGTCCCGGGGCAGTCCGAAGGGAGCGAGCAGTCCCAGGAACCGGCGCACCACCTTGCCGCGGATGGCCTCCCCGCCGTTCATGATGTAGCGCAGGCAGCTCAGGTCCCAGGTCCGCTCGGTCAGCCGGTCCGCCTGGTCGTTGAGCAGGCCGAAGGCGAAGTTCGGCGCCCATGTCGTGTCCGCACGGTGCCGGCTGATCCCGTCGAGCCAGCGCAACGGATCACCGAGCACCCACTCGAACCTGGCGTGCACCTGGTGGCACCCGAGATAGACGTCCCGGGCGTGGAACATCACCAGGCCGCCCACGTGATCGAGCGGCATCCAGTTGAAGCTCCGGGTCGCCTGGCTCAGCCCGTTCGCCGCGACGGTGGCCGCCGTACGGCTCAGCACGTTCCGGTGGCTGAGCACCACGGCCTTCGGGACGCCCGTGCTGCCCGAGGTGAGCAGCAGCATGGCCGGGTCGTCCGGCTCGGCGCGGTGCCAGTCCCCGGCCGGCGCGTGGGACAGCAGCCGACGGGTGTCTCCGAGCCACGCACCGTGCCAGTCCGGATGGGCCGCGACGGCAGGGGTGATCTCCTGTCCGGCACCGGTGATCACCTTGGGCGTGCCGTACCCCTGCCACACCCGCTCCAGCAGGCCGGGCGCCGCCGCACGCTGGTCCGCCGTCGCTCCCGCGTTCACCGGCAGCGGGAGGTAACCGCCCAGGACACACGCCCAGAACGCGGACAGCAGCTCCGGGTCGTCGGCGATCTGCAGCACGATGGTGGCGCCGGGCTCGACACCCGCCGCGCGTATGCCGCCGAGCATCCGTGCGGCGCCGTCCAGCAGCCGGGAGTACGTCAGCACGGTCTCGGTGCCGTCCGAGCCGATGAAGCGGATGCCCTCGGAACTTCCGTGGGCGGCCGCCCGCACGAGAGTCTCACCGAGGTTCCGCGCCTGCGGGGAGAGGGCCGGGCCGCCGTCGAGGAAGGAACCGGGGCCGGGGGAGGAGCCCTCCTGGTTGCTGTCGGGGGAGGAGCCCCCGGGGTCGCTGTCGGGGGTGGAGCCCCTGCGGACGCTGTCGGGGGTGGAGAGGTCCGTGCTCGTCATGCCGTGAACTCCTCGGTCGGCGCCGCCACGATCACCAGCGGGCCGCGACCGTGCCCGGGCGCCGGCTCCTTGCGGAAGCCGCCGTACTCGGCCGTCACGGTGAAACCGGTCTCGGTCAGCAGTTCCCTGACCTCGGGGCCGGTGAGCACCGACTGGTCGAAGAAGTTGTCGTACATGGCCACCTGGCCGTCCGGGCCGCGCACCAACAGGGTCTCCTCGTTCCGCCAGTTCGCGGCGTGCGGGTTGACCGACTGGCGGGCGAGCCGCGTGATCAGCACACCCTCCGCTCGGTGATGGGCCACGGTGTGCGGTTGGTAGTTCTCCACGAAGTTGAGGAGGTGGCCGAACTCCAGAACCAGACGACCACCGGGTGAGAGGTGCTTCCGTGTCCTCTCCAGCAGCGGTCTCAGCTCCTGCCGGGGCAGGTAATTCAGCGTCATGAACAGGCTGTACACGAGATCGAACGGCGCGTCCGCGACGAACTCCTCCGCCTTGCCGTGCACATACGCGACGCCCGGTCCCCCGGCCTTCCTGGCGTAATCGATGAAGCTGGCGCTCTGGTCCACCCCTACGCAGGAGAAGCCGCGCGCGCCCAGCTCCCGCAGGTTGGTCCCCGTGCCGCAACCGAGGTCGAGGACGCGCCCTCCGGGGGCCACGAACGAGGCGAGGAACTCGGTTTCGGCAGCGAGGGGACGGAAGTCCCGGCGCATGATCTCGTAGTACTCACCAGGAAACTCGAAACTGCTCAACGCATTTCCTTTCACATGAGAATGGGTGCGTGCCGGTACGACGGACTGATGAAGCGTCAACCGGCCAGCGCGACCGGACGCATGGCCTTGCGGTACTCGCGCGGAGTGACGCCGTACCGGTCCCGGAAGAGACGACTGAAGTGGGAGGGGCCGTAGAATCCCGAACGCTCGCCGATCGCCGCGATGGAAAGATGATCGAGGGTGGGATCGGTCAGTTCCGATCTGCATCGCGCGAGTCTTTCGTCCCGTATCCAGCGGGCGGGACTGGTGTTGCGCTCCTGGAATACCTTCTGCAGATAACGCAGGGAGACATTGTGGTGCTGGGCCACGACCAGCGGGCTGAGATCCGGGTCGGAGAGCCGTTCACGTATAAATGCCTGGATGTTCATCATCAACGTCTGGCGTCCGGCTCCGCTATCGGCCGCCATCGCGCGAATGCGCTCCGCGAACAGGGCGGCGGCCAGGCTGGCGACGCTGCCGCCCAGCAACTCGATGGCCGTGTCCACCTCTTCTCCGTACCGCTCCAGGTCCGCGAGCAGATTGGACATCAGCGCGCCCAGGCCCTGCGACGCCTGCCACGGCCTGGCCGTGAGGGGACCCGTATCCTGCGGCGTCAGGCCGATCGAACGGTGCGGCAGCGACAGGGTCACCATGCGGAAGTTCTCCGACATGGCGATCTTGTATGGCCGTGAACTGTCGCAGCAGACCAGCCGGGAGGCGCACACCACGGAGTGCCTCCCGTCTTGCATCACCTGCATCTCACCGAGCAGGGGACGGCACACGCGCAGATACGTCTCCCCGTCGGCGTGTGTCAGCCGGTTCGTCCGGACCATGCGGCGCGCGCTCCCCTCCACGATGGAAACGCGCACTTCGCCGAAGCGTCTGCCGGTCGCCGCCGTGTCGAGATCGTCATGGAAACCGCGGACCGCCGGCGTGACGCCATGCGGAACGGCCGTTTCCGGTCGAGCGGCGAAATGGTGGGCTTCGGGCATGGTGATGTGCGGCATTGGCTTCCCCCCGTCTGCCTGAGATGCAGGGGGCTACCTGGGCATGGCGTTTTCGAGTGACCGCGTCATTGAGGCCGTTGCGGCACCAGGCTGTGCATCCTCTGCATCCATACGTTCGCGAGGATGTGAACACATGTGCGGGGCGGGTTTCCATGGTCATCAAAATTTTCGATGGCTGGCCGGGGTGAATGCCGCAAGGGGGCGTGATCCGGCCAGGACGCATGCGCGATCAGGCAATAGTCCGCGCCCATGGCGACTAAATTCGTGACTCCGGGAAGGGCGGGGAGGACGGAAGACGGCCGACGCCGCCGGCCGCTGCGCGCGCCGCGAGGCTGGGCGGAAGCATGCCCGCGCACCGGCCGGACGCCGGCCCTCCGTCGGCAGCGCCGCACGGTACCGGGCAGCAGACCCTCAGCTCCGGCTCAGAAAAGAGATCATCCGGTTGATGAGGTGAGGCCATGCCTGGTCCGTAGTGTCCAGGCGGCCAGCCGTACGCGCCGTGACCGAGGCGGGTACCTGAAGAGGGGGACACGCGTGAATCCCGGTATGGACATCACCGACCGGGCGCTCGGGCGCTCATGAGGGCGGTGCCTGCATGGCTACTCGGCATCGCTCTGGCCCCGTTGCTGTGCCTGACGGCCTGCACACCCGACGACGACCCGGCACCACCCGACCGCGCTGCCACCACGTCTCCTCGCGCAAGCACGGAACCCCCAGGGGAGAAGAACCTCACCGCGCAGGCACAGTCGGCACTCGACGCCGTCACCGAGCAGGACCGGTCCATGGTCGAGTCGGGAGTGGAACGCGTCTCCGACGGCGTACACACCCAGCCCGATCTCCCGGCGGGACATTCCTGCAAACTGACGGTCGTCTGCGCCGGTAAGGGAGCAGCACAGATCGTCTTCACCCCGAGCACGACCGCGGCGAAAAAGGCCGTACCCTGCGACGGCTCCGCCGTCTTCGAGCGCTTCACCAGCGGTAAGGGCGTGCGCATCGACGTCCAGGGTGGCGCCCGGGCAACCGGAACGATCGCCTGGCGGATCAACACGATCTGAGACACCAGCACAGGCTTCTCTTTTCTGCGCCTGGAAGAAGCCCAGCTTCTTCGGTGAGTACGACACGATGAGATGAGTTGTCGCACCGCACTCGGCCAGCACCGATGGTCCCGGTTTCTCATCTCAACGACAGGCTGCTGTACCGCGCCCCGTCCTGTGTGGCGGCAGTACGCCGCCGTCTCCGTGTCACAGAACGGCAGGCCGGCCCGTGGGTGCCCGCTGAATCCGGCATCGGTCCCGGCGGGCGCTGCCGAAGGTCACAGCGCCGGATGCCCATGGCCGGACACGGGTGTCAGCTGCTCGTTCGCCCACTCGGCGAAGGTGGTGATCGGGATGCCCAACTCCTGGGCGAATGCGGGCCGGGCGGGTTGGAGGACCATGTTGTTCCACTCGTGTCCGGCTCCCCACTTCGGCATGCCCGCGTCGAGGGCCTCTTGCAGACTCATGGAAGGCGCGCTCACGGGCACGCCCCAGGCGGCGGACAAGGTCTGCGCGATCTGTTCCATCGTGCGCAGGTCACCGGCCAGTTCCAGTTCCACCTGGTGGAACCGGTCGGGGTCCCGGAGGGCGTGCGCCGCGGCAGTGCCGATGTCCCGCACGGCCACCAGGGCCAGTTCGGTATCCGGTTTCAGGACCGTCAGCAGGCCGCCGCGGGGCCCCCGGGGCGCCAGCTGGGGCAGGTTCTCCATGAAGAAGGCGGGCTTGATCACCGTCCAGCGGGCAAAGCCCGCATCGCGTACCGCCTCCATGATCGCCTGCTTGGTGTGGAAGTAGTCGGCCATCGCCGCCCAGCGGCCTTCGGCCCAACCGGGGACCTGGGTGTGCTCACCGACTCCACTGGTCGAGGACTGCACGAACTGCCGCACTCCCTCGGCCTTCGCGGCATCCACCAGGTTGGTGGCCTGGGTGAGCTCGGCCGCGAAGTCCACACTGGTCTCGGTCATCGGCGGTATCTGCACGGAGAACACGGCGCGGACTCCCTCGACGGCCGGGCCGATGGTGGCCCGGTCGGAAAGGTCCGCTCGCACCAGCTCGGCGCCCAGCGCCTCGATCGCCCGCGCGGGCTTCGACCACGGATCGCGTACGAGTGCGCGTACGGGTACCCCTTCGGCCAGGAGTGCGCGAGCTGTGGCCCCGCCTTGCCGGCCGGTGGCTCCGGTGACCAGGACGGTATCGCTGTCGACGGGCATGGCCGCTGCTCCTCAGGCACCGGAGAAAGAAAACGGCGGGGCCCGCCGTTTTGTCTGCCGTTACGATATGGCGGGGCCCGCCGTTTAGCAATGGGGAGAACATGACCGGCCAACGCTCAGACGCCCGACGCAATTACCGGCTCATCCTCGCTGTCGCTGAAGCCGAGGTCGCAGCGCGCGGTGCCGAGGCATCCCAGGAGCGGATCGCCCGGACCGCAGGCGTCGGATCGGCGACCGTACGCCGCCACTTCCCCACCCGGCGGGCCCTCCTCGAAGCCGTCTTCCAGGAGCGCATCGAAGTTCTGTGCGCGCATGCCCACCGGCTGAGTGCGGCCGAGGACAGCCGCGCCGCTCTCTTGGAGTGGCTCCGCGCCCTCGTCGTCTATGCCGTCTCGGCCCGCGGGTTCGCCCACATCCTCAGTTATGAGCCCCCCACCGAAGAACCCTCCCCGCACTCCTGTGGCGAAAGAATCGAGGCGGCCGGAAGTCCCCTGCTCCAGCGAGCCATTCGCGACAAGGCGGTCGCACCGCATGTCACCTTCCACGACCTGCTGACCCTCGCAGTGGGCATCGCCCTGGCCACCGAGCATCACGAGGACCCCGTCACCCAGGCCGGCCGCCTCTTCCGCCTCGCTGTGGAAGGGCTCAGCCCCGAGCACGGCACCGCTGGGGTGCCCGGGAACTCCGGCTCTTCGGCACTGGTGACAGAAACGCCTGCCGAATGAGCGCGTGTGACAAGCGGGATGCCTGGTCGGTGACAACAAAGCTGCCTCGACTGGCCTTCTCCGCCGGCTCATCCGGCCTCGCCGGTGACAACTACCGAGCTTTGGATCACTCGGGCGGGGTGGGCGCACCGGTTCACGGGGCCTCCCACAGGAACCGGGCGATGTGGTCGTTGCCGTGAACCACCTTGGAAGTCACTCGCACTGCGAGCGACGTCAAGGTGACGGGCGACGGGCCGACCGACGATCGCCACGGCGCGCAGGGTGCCGGTGTCGTCGGCGGCGCCGACGGCGACGATCTGCCCGGCAGGGGGCGCGTGGTGGCGGTGCCAGGCGCGCATGAAGTCCTTGGCCTGACGGAAGCGGACCGGCACCAGGTGCAGCCGGGATGGGCTCATGCGGCCTGCCCGTAGTCGGCCTGTGCGGGGGTGTGCTCGGTGACGGCGCGGGCGGTGATGGCCTCGGAGGCGCGGGCGGAGGCGGCGGCCAGTTCACCGGCGCCGGGCTCGGCGTACCAGGGGCGTAGGTCGAGCATGGCGGCGCGCATGCCGGTGGCGAAGAGCAGGGCGGTGCCCTTGGGCAGGGAACGGATGGCGTCGACGGGCAGGATCCGCTCCTGCCACAGGCTGACGGAGGTCGACTTCGGCTGCTGCGTCAAGTTCCTCGCAGAGGCACATGATCACGCGAACCGTCCGATCGAAGACTCGACGCGGCGGTGGGATGAGGGCGAGGGCGCGGCAGCATGAGCGTTGGACTTGGCGAGCGCCTGACCAGGCCTTCCCTGGTCAGGTCCCTTTTCATTGCGTCTAAAAGAAGCCCAGCCTCTTCGGTGAGTACGACACCAGGAGGCTCTTGGTCTGCCGGTGGTACACCTGCGTGTGCCGGGCAGAGGTAACCTCCGCATGCGTGGGGACCACCAAGTCCCCGATCCGGTCCAGGTGCCCCGTTCAGGCCCCCCGCCGGCAAGAAGGACGGTGCTCGGCCTGTTCTTTATGGTCCGAGCCGCCTTGAGAGAGCAGTGGGACCTCATCGAGCCGGTGATCACCGAGTGGAAGGACCGGCACCGTTCGGTCAGCGGCCATCAGGGCGCCTACGAGATGCGGGAGATCCAGGAAGCAATAACCGGCCGAGCCCCGATTGGCTTCGTTCACGTCAAACAGCAGCAGTATGGCCGCCTGTGCTCGTAAGAATGGCGGTCGTGCGGGTGGTGGGGATCAGTGGGTCTTGTCAGCGGGCTGACGGGGTGAGGCTGGTGCGGTCGAACGGGCCGCCGTGCGCGGCGGCGTACGTGATGGCGTCATTGACGGCATCGAGGCCGAACGACCGTACCCGTTCGGGGGTGAGATCCACAGTGCCCGAGGCGAGGAGCCGGATGATGCCGACATTGGCTGGGCGCGGGTACATCCACTGCCCGCGCACGGTGACCGAGTTGCGCATGATCCACGGGTACGGGAGTGCGAGGTCGTCGCCACCGAGCATGCCGACACCGCCCATGAGGACGACGCGGCCGTACTCGCGCACGGTCATGGCCGCCGCACGCGAGGCCGAGCTGGGTGCGCCCGGCGGGAGCAGGTCGATCACCATGTCGATGGGGCCGTCGGCCGCCGCGGACATCGCCGCGCGGTCGGTGGCCTCGTCCCCGGTCAGCGGGACCGGGCGCAGACGCGGGCCGAACCGGTCGGCGAGCAGGTCGAGCGCGGACTTGTTGCGGCCGGGGGCGACCACGCGGCCCGCGCCCATCACGAACGCGACCGCGACCGCGCTGCTGCCGAGGTTGCCGGTGGCCCCGCTGACGAGCAGGGTCTCGCCGGCCGCGAGCCCGCCTGCCAGCAGCCCGCCGTAGGAGATGGTGTGCACGGTGAGCGCGGCCCAGCGGGCCGGATCCTCCCCGGCCGCGGCGGGCAGCGGGAAGACGTTCTCCGTCGGGACCCGCATGAGCTCGGCGAAAGCGCCGTCGTGCAGGTATTCGGCGAGCCGCGCACCGCCCTGGCCACGCGAACTCCAGCCCTGGAGCGTGATGTCGGGCGTCAGGGCATCGTCCCGCGAGCGCACCGTCGAGTCGCACCACACCAGATCGCCGGCCTGCAGCCGGGTGGCGTCCGGGCCGACGTGGAGGATCCGCCCCACCGCGCCGACACCGGGTACGACAGGGGGGACAAGGGGGTACTTCCGCTTGCCGCTGAAGACGTCGGCCGCGTAGGGCGCCACGTTGGCGGCGAGGACCTCGACCACCACCTCACCGCCCCCGGCCTCGGGGTCCGGTACCTCCCGCACCGCGAGTGGGGCGCCGAACCGCGTCAGAACTGCTGCTCGCACGTGATGACCTCCGTGTTGTCCGTACGTTGAGATCGACACTAGAAGCGGGACGGGTGCGCAGGAAGCGAGGATCTGGCATCTGTGGTATGCGTATCCCGCATGGACATCTCCAGCACGGGACTGCGGGTCCTGCGGCAGATCGCCGAGTCCGGCAGCTTCACCGCGGCAGCCGCCCGGCTCGGATACACGCAGTCGGCCGTCTCCCGCCAGGCCGCCACCCTCGAACGCAGCGTCGGTACCACCCTGTTCGAACGCCGCCCGGACGGGGTACGGCTCACTCCCGCCGGCTTGACCCTGCTGCGGCACGCCCACACGGTCCTCGCCTCGCTCGCGGCGGCCGAGCATGAGCTCACCGGGACCGTCCCACGGACCGAACTGGTGCGGCTCGGGGCCGTCCTGAGCGCGGGTTCGGCGATCCTGCCCGCCGCACTCGCTCGCCTCGCGGCGGCCGACCCGCAGATCACGGTCACCACCCGCGAGGGCACCACACCCACCCTGATCCGGGCGCTGCGCGCGGGCTCGCTCGACCTCGCCGTGCTGACATCCCGCCCACCCCACCGGCCCTTCGACGGCGACTCGCCGCGTCTGCACCTCGAGACCGTCGCGGACACAGAACTGGTCGTGGCGGTGCCTTCGACCGGAGACTTCGCCGGGCGCACCACGGTGCACGTCGACGAGCTGGTCGATGCCGCTTGGATCGCCACCCCTTCATCAGGCGGTGAGCCGCTGCTCGGCGTCTGGCCCGGACTGCCCGGACGGCCGCGCATCATCCACTCCGCGCGCGACTGGCTGACCAAGCTCCAGCTGGTCGCCGGCGGCTTCGGCGTGACCACAGTGCCCACCCCCCTCTCACCGCTACTGCCGCCGGGGGTAAGCCTGCTGCGCGTCGACGGCGCACCCCCCGAGATCCGCCGCGTGCTCGTGGCACGCCTCGGCGGCCACCCCGCCCCGGCGATCACGGCCGTCACCCGAGCGATCACTGCGACCGCCTGAACCGCCGCCAAGACCGCGCACGACCGCGTGTACCGCTTTCCCCCTCACAGAGGTGGGCACCGCGGTCACCATCGGCCTGTTCTTCGCGGTACTGGCGATCGGCTTCGCCGTCGTACACCTCGCGCCCCGCGGCCGTGCAGAACGGCCGCCGGCAGCCAGCCTTCCGCCGAGGCAAGCGGACTCGTTGCCGGTGGGCAGCGTGGCACTGGTCCGGGCTTCGCGTCCGATCTCCTATCTCCTACCAGAATTGCTCGAACCGCCCTCTCAATCGCTGTCTGGCCGGGACGGAAAGGATGAATTCGCGAAAGACCGGCCAATGCGTCCTTCCCGGAATCGCTCGGACGGGGCGAGGGTCGCCGCCCTCACAGGTGCTGACCGACCTGTGAGACCGAGCCTTCCCGCCGTGGCGCTCATTTGACGCTCCGCATGCCGAACGGCCCGTGTGCGGGATCGAAAAAGCACATCTGACCTGCAGTTTCCGTTCATGCGTTCAGGGCATGGCCCGACTGCCGCAGCCGTCCGCTCGGCGGAGAGGACGAGAGCCCAGAGTGCACACCCTCATTGACCTGGCCGTCGCTGCTCACCGGTCCGGGCAGCGGGGCGAGGCAGCCCGCCTCACCCACCGCGCCGAACAGGCCGTCGACGCGTCCGACAGCTACGCACGCGTCCTAGACCTCGCGAAGGTAGCCGAGGGCTTGCACCACACGGGCCGCCCCGAGGAAGGTGACGCGCTCCTCCACGGGATACTCCACGATTGCCGAATCCTGGCAGATCGCGCCGAGCACGCCGAGGGCCTGCGACGGGTGGCCGAGGCATTGGGCCGTACCGGAAAACCGGGCAGAGCGGCAGAGGTGGCTCAGGAGATCCTGGGCCTGGCGGACACCACCGACAGCCCCTACCAACGGTGCTGGGACACGTACGCCGCTGCCGGTGCGCTCCTCGCGGGGGGCGATATCGACGCGGTGCTCGATCTGGAGGCTGGCCTGCCGGAGGACGGGGTCGACGATATCCTCACCGGTGTCGTGGAAAAGCTTGTGGCCACCGGTGATCTGGCCGCAGCAGAGCAAATCACCGACTGGCAAGGAGACGACCACGCCATCGGCTACCTTGCGGCGGGCGCCGCAGCTACGGGGGACGTCGCCCGTGCCGCCGCGCTGCTGGAGGAGATCAGCCATCCTGTCGTGCGTGAGGCGGCCACCTTGGCCGTGGTCAAGGCGCTCTGCCGGGCGGGTGCCCGCTCGGCGGCCCGCACCCTGGCCCGTGATCACGCGAACCGTCTGATCGAAGACTCGATGCGGCGGTGGGATGAGAGCGAGCACCGGGCAGCGTGAGCGTTAGACCTGGCCTGGCCCGGAAATGCCCCGGAACAGCTGGTCAAAGGCGGGGTACCAGTGGGATGAATCGGGAGCAGGGCACGATTTCGACTCGTGGTCTATCTATGGCCTGAAGGAAGCGCCTGACCAGGCGTTCTCCCTGGTCAGGCGCCTTTCTCAGTGCGTCTAAAAGAAGCCCAGCCTCTTCGGTGAGTACGACACCAGGAGGTTCTTGGTCTGCTGGTAGTGCTCCAGCATCATCTTGTGGGTCTCGCGGCCGATGCCGGACTGCTTGTAGCCGCCGAATGCCGCGTGTGCGGGGTAGGCGTGGTAGCAGTTGGTCCACACGCGGCCCGCCTGGATGGTGCGGCCCGCGCGGTAGGCGGTGTTGATGTCCCGGGTCCATACGCCCGCGCCCAGGCCGTACAGCGTGTCGTTGGCGATTTTCATGGCGTCGTCGAAGTCGTCGAAGGAGGTCACGGAGACGACTGGGCCGAAGATCTCCTCCTGGAAGATCCGCATACGGTTGTCGCCCTCGAAGATGGTCGGCTGGACGTAGTAACCGTCCTTCAGCTCGCCGTCGTACCGCACGCGTTCCCCGCCGGTGAGGATCTTGGCGCCCTCCTGGCGGCCGATGTCCAGGTAGGAGAGGATCTTCTCCAACTGGTCGTTGGAGGCCTGCGCGCCGATCATCGTTTCGGTGTCCAGCGGGTGGCCCGGCTGGATGCGCCGGGTGCGCTCTACGGCCGCCTCCAGGAACTCGGTGTAGTGGCCGCGCTGGATCAACGCCCGGGACGGGCAGGTGCAGACCTCGCCCTGGTTGAGCGCGAACATCGTGAAGCCTTCGAGCGCCTTGTCGCGGAAGTCGTCGTCGTGCGCCCACACGTCGTCGAAGAAGATGTTCGGCGACTTCCCGCCCAGCTCCAGCGTGACCGGCTTGATGTTCTCCGAGGCGTACTGCATGATCAACCGTCCCGTGGTGGTCTCCCCGGTGAAGGCGATCTTCGCCACGCGCGGGCTCGATGCCAGCGGTTTGCCCGCCTCCACTCCGAAGCCGTTCACCACGTTCACCACGCCCGGTGGGAGCAGGTCCGCGACCAGGCTCAGCCAGTAGTGGATCGAGGCAGGCGTCTGCTCGGCCGGCTTGAGGACCACCGCGTTCCCCGCGGCCAGCGCCGGGGCGAGTTTCCACGTCGCCATCAGGATCGGGAAGTTCCACGGGATGATCTGCGCGACGACCCCGAGCGGCTCGTGGAAGTGGTACGCCACCGTGTCGTCGTCGATCTCGCTCAGCGAACCCTCCTGCGCCCGGATCGCCCCCGCGAAGTAACGGAAGTGGTCGATCGCCAGGGGGATGTCAGCCGCCAGCGTCTCCCGCACCGGCTTGCCGTTCTCCCAGCTCTCGGCCACCGCCAGCGGCTCCAGGTGCGCCTGCATCCGCTCAGCGATCTTCAGCAGGATTTCGGAGCGCTCCGCCACCGACGTACGGCCCCACCCCGGTGCCGCCTCGTGCGCGGCGTCCAGCGCCCGCTCGACGTCCTCCGCGGTGCCGCGCGCGACCTCCGTGAACGGCTGCCCGTTGACCGGCGACGGATTCTCGAAGTACTGCCCGCGCGCCGGCGGAACATAGGCACCGCCGATGAAGTGGTCGTACCGCGCCTGGTAGGAGACGATCGCGCCCTCGGTACCCGGTGCCGCGTAACGAGTCATCCTGGTCTGCCTCCCGGTGCAGCGCTGCCCGCCGTCGGGCAGCTCCCGTCCCGAGGCTAGGCAAGCGGACGTTGCGAGTACGTTGCACCGCTGGTGCGTACCGGTGCCCAGCCGGCCGGCGCCGCCAGTTCCGCCTCCAGCCCGGCGAGCCGGGCCCGCACGGACGCCGTGGGGCGCACCGCGGCGAGCGCCCGCCACACCTCCAGGTCCTCCTCTCCCCACGGCGCGTGCGCCCAGCCCGCCAGCAGATCCGGGTCGCCGTGCGCGATCAGTGCCGCGCGCAGCCCACCGGCGAGCCGTTCCCGCAGCGTTACCACGGCCGGTGCCTGCGAGCCCGGCAGCAGCGGCCCGGCATACCCCTCCACCGCCGCGGTCAGCGCCCCCGTCTCCAGTCGCCGCTCCACCACGGTGACGTCGGACTCGACCACGGCCGTCAGCCGGTACGGCCGTGAGGCGAGCAGACCCGTACCCAGCAGCCTGCGCAGCCGGGCCAGTTCCGCGCGCAGCGTCACCGGGGTCACCGACTCCTCCGCGTACAGCGCGCACAGCAGCTGGTCACCGGTCAGGCCCTCGGGATGCCGGGACAGCAGGACGAGGATTTCGCTGTGCCGGCGGCTGAGCTTGAGCCGCCGCCCCCGCAGGGTGAGTTCGGCCTCGTCCCGGCCGAGCGCGCTGAGCAGCGGCACCTCCTCGGGCTTGGGCGGGGCGAGCAGGGCGAGCTGTGCCTCGGCGGCGCGTGCCACCGCCCGCACGAAGCCGAGACTGTGCGGATGGGCGAGCCCGTCCCCGCCGGTGATGTCCACGGCCCCGAGGATGCGTCCCGTGCGCGGGTCGTGCACGGGGGCGGCGGCGCAGGTCCACGGCTGCACCCGTCGTATGAAGTGCTCGGTGGCGAACACCTGCACGGGCCGGTCCACGGCGACCGCGGTACCCGGCGCGTTGGTGCCCACCGCGCACTCCGACCAGCGGGCCCCGGGCACGAAGTTCATCCGGTCCGCGCGGCGCCGGGTCGCCGCATGCCCCTCCACCCACAGCAGTCTGCCCTGCGCGTCGCACACCGCCAGCAGATGCTCGCCGTCGGCCGCGAACGTCCCCATCAGCTCCCGGAACAGCGGCATCACCCGGGCCAGCGGATGTTCGGCGCGGTAGGCGCCCAGTTCACCGCCGGTCAGCTCCACACTGGCGGTGCCGTCCGGCCCTACGCCGGCCCGCGCGCTGCGCCGCCACGACTCCGCCACCACCGACCGCACCAGGCGCGGCACCGTGCCGACCGCGGTGAACGTCTCGTGCGCCCGGCGCAGCACCCGGACGCGTTCGGCGGGGTCGGTCCCCGGCTTCAGGGCAACCCACGGATCGGTCAACTCGGCCTCCCCGGGCGGTGATACGGCGTGATACGGCGGCGATGCGGTGATGACGCGGGCGGTACCGAGGTGGTGCGGCGGTGTGGAGGGGGCCGTGCGGTGCGGTGGGTCAGGAGAAGTTGACCAGTCTGATGTAGCGCACCCAGTCCCAGTCCGGCCCCGGGTCGGTGTGGTCGGTGCCGGGCACCTGATGGTGGCCGATGATGTGTTCCCTGTCCCGGGGGATGCCGTACTTGGCGCAGATCGCCGCCGTCAGTTTCGCCGACTGCTGGTACAGCGCGTCGGTGAAGTATTCGGGCCGGTCCACCCAGCCCTCGTGCTCGATGCCGACGGAGCGCGTGTTGTAGCTCCAGTTGCCCGCGTGCCAGGCGATGTCGGCTTCACGGACGCACTGGGCGACATGCCCGTCCGCCGAGCGGACCACATAGTGGGCGGACACTTTCTTCTGCGGGTTGGCGAAGATCGCCAATGTGTCGCTGTACGTCTCCTGTGTGACATGGATGATCACACGGTCGATGGCGTATGCGCCGGGGCGGGCGGACACGGTGTAGTTGGCGGTACTCGCCGGCCGCCACTCGGCGGGCGGGTAGTCGGCGGACCGGGTCTGCGCACCGGCACGCGGACCTGGGAGCGACGCGTAGGGGACGGCGGCGAGTGCCGCGCCTTTCAGTAGCCGTCGTCGGCTGAGCCGGGGTCGGGCTCGGTCCATGTCCATGGCGGTATGCCTTTCGGTGAAGCCTTTCGGTATGCCTTCGGGAGGAGCCGGTCCGGTAGGAGGCGGCCGGTGGTGCCGGGCTACGCGGCAGCTTCAGTGGCGCAGGGCCCGCGCGGTCTCCCGCAGCCGCGCGTGCACGCCGTGGTACGTCTCCCGCGTGGGCAGCCACTCCTTGCGGAGCTTGGCCACGCAGGTGTAGTTCGTGTCGCACACGTTGGCCAGCGGCGATTCGACCGTCTGGGTCGCGAACTGGTACGCGTCCAACTCGCTGAACCCGTAGTCGCGCACCAGCCACCGCACCAGGTCGAGCTGCGATATCCGGAACGCGTCCTCCAGCGGGCGGGCCGAACCGGTCGAGATGATGTGCGTGTCCGACTCCAGGCGGGGCCACGGTGTGGTGACGCCCTTGAGCAGGTCCACGATCATCACCGTGTTCATCGCGCACTCCACGGCCACCCCGCAGGTCTCGCCCTCCCCTTGCCGGGCATGCCCGTCGCCCAGGCTGAGCAGGGCGCCCTCGACATTGACGCCCAGGTAGCAGGTGACGCCGGCCCGCATCTCGGGTGTGTCCATGTTGCCGCCGTGGGCGTCGGGCACAAGAGCCGAGCGGACCTCCAGATTGGCGGGTGCCACGCCCACCGTGCCGTGCATCGGGTCCAAGGGCAGCTCCACCCGGATGTCGCTGTCCTGCGCTTGGAACAGGGCCGTCCGGCGGGCCCGGTCCAGCTGCCAGATCCACACCCGTTCCGGCAGCGGCGGCTGCAGCGTGGCCGTGGTGTGCGTGGCGGTGAGCGCGCCGAAGAGCGGCACTGTCGTGGACGCCGCCCAGTCGCGGGCCGGTTCGATGGAGACGAAATGCACGGCCACGGTGTCGCCGGGTTCGGCTCCCTCGATGTGGAAGGGGCCGGTCTGGGGATTGAGGTAGGGGAACTCGCACACCTCGGACACGAGATCCTTCTCGGAGCGGACCCGGCCGGCGAAACAGTCCTCGGTATACAGGTCGAGAACCGTGCCCGGTGCGATCCGGGCCACGGGCGGCGCCCCGCCGAAGGTCCAGGCGTACTGGTCCGGTTCCGGGCGCACGGTGAGGATCCGGGGGTCGGTCATCGAGGCATGGCTCCTTCTGGGAGGTCATCAAGGTGTTGGATCGACCCGGAAGGGCCGTCTGGAGGGTGATCATCGTGTCGGGCCGACCCGGAGGGGCCGTTCACCGCTGTGACGGTGGTTGGCGGGCACCCGTCCCGTCCCGCCGTCCGGCACCGGCGTCGTAGTCGTCGAGGTGCACCCGGGCGGTCTCGGCTATCCGTCCGGGGTGCCGTCGTATCAGCACGAGCAGCACCACCACACCCACGGCGAGCCAGGCGCCGACGACCGGACCGGCGTAGGACACCGGCGCCGTCAGTTCCGTGACGAAGTCGAACACCGGCAGGCCGGCGGCCGTCAGCAGGGCCGGGATGAACGCGGCGCTGCCCAGTGCCGGGTACAACAGATGCCGTACCGGCTTGAGGGACGCGCGGCCGGACCGCAGGAAATAGCCGGCACAGGAGAGGTTCACGACGATGTAGACACCGGTGACGATCGTGACGATCACCGTGGCGAGCAACAGGTACGCGGTCACCGGGTCGTAGGCGAAGCCGAGGCCCAGCACCGCGCCGACCGCCACCACGGTCTGCACGGCGATGCCGGCCACGGGGGAGCGGTGCCTGGGGTGGAGGGTCGCGAGTACACCGGGCAGGACCCGGATACGGGCCAGGGCGAAGGCCGTGCGGGTGGAGACGTTCGCGCAGGCGTTGGCGTTCGCGATCGCTGAGTTGACCACCGCGAGGAACACCAGCACCCAGAAGAGGCCGAACGAGGTCCGGGCGACGCCCTCCCAGGAGGCCTCGCCCGAGGCACCGAAGGCCGCGGAGCGGTCGGGGCCGAAGTAGACGGTCATCGCGTAGGTCGTGAGCACATAGAACAGACCGATGCCCAGGGCCGCTCCGAGAACCGCGCGGTGCATCGTCCGCCGTGGGTCGCGGGTCTCCTCGGCGAGCGGCGCGGCCGCTTCGAAACCGGCGAACGCCAGCACCGTGTACACCGACCCGGCGAACACCCCGGAGACGCCCGCGTACCCGTCGGCGCTGTGGGAAGCGCCGAACACGGACAGGGTGTTGGCGCTTCCGGCCCCGCCGATGAGCAGGACCGCGAACACCAGGAGGACGAGGATCTCGAAGACGCCGAGGACGGTGCCGAAGCGGGCGGAGGCGCGGACTCCGAGATAGCCGGCGCAGGCGATCACCACGGCTCCGGCCAGCGCCCACGGCCACCACAGGTCCGCCGGGTAGGAGGACCACTCCGCGTGGACCGTACCCGCCACCGTGAAGCCCAGTTGCAGGAGCAGCAGCGGTGGCACCAGCATCTCCACGAAGACGTAGGCCCAGCCGACGAGGAAACCTACGGCCGGGTGCAGGCCCCGCGCCGCGTAGGTCGCCACCGAGCCCGCCGCGGGCAGTTCCCGGGCCAGCTCGGCCACGCACGAGGCGGTGAACAGGCAGGCCACGAGGGCGATCAGCACCGACAGCGGCAGACTGCCGCCCGCGAAGGCGGCACCGGACGGGATCGACGCGGCCACCGCGGCGGCCGGCGCCATCGCCGTGACGCTCTGGAACAGGACGTCGCGCAATCCGATCGCGTCACGCCGCAGCGCTCCAGCCGTCTTCGCGTGCATGTGTCCCCCCGATCCGTGTCCCGGCTGCCCTTCGTCGCCTGAGCATGTCCTCGCTCGTCGGCCACCGCACGGATATGACGAACCGTCGGCCGGCCTCGCGTGGAATCACGGTACGGCGCTGGGTGGTTGGGCAGAAGGGTGCGCGACCGTTCGGTGGACAACCCGCCGCCTGTGGATAACTCGGTCACTCGATCGGGTGTATCCGGGGGCCGAGCGGCCAGGCTCCTGGCCGGCACAGCGGCCAGCCCTCCGGCAGAAGCGCCGGGGAGCATGCCGCGCCTTCCCGCGGAAGCACAGCAGGCAGCGCCTCCCCGCGGAGACTTCGGCTTCGGGCGACGGCCCGCCCGGCGGCAGGACGCGTCCCCGCTCCGCAGGGAACACGCGTCGGCACGCACGGGATGCGCGGCGCTTCGGGCTGCCATGCCCCGCGCCTCGCTCGACACCCGGTCCGGCACCCGGCAGCGGTGGCCGGTCCCGGACCGCGAGCGGCGTCAGGATCGTTCCGCCACCACCGCCGGGTCGTCCAGCACCGCGCGGACGACCGAGTGCGCGGCGCCCAGCAGCGGGCCCTGTGGACCCAGCGGGGACACCGTAACGGGGCAGGCCGGGCCCGCCGTACGGCCCGTGAGTTCCGTTTCCAGCGCCGGCAGCAGCCAGGGCGAGAGACCCGCCAGGGCACCGCCCAGGACCACCGTCTCGGGGTCGAGCAGGTTCACCGCCCCGGTCAGGGCGATACCGAGGGCCGTACCGGCGTCCCGCAGAGCGGCCCGTACGTCCCCGTCACCCGCCCCGGCGCGCTCCGCGAGCAGGCCCACCAGATCCTCTCGGGGCTCCAGCCCGGCCGCGCGCCGTACCGCTTCCTCACCCGCGTACTGCTCCAGACACCCCCGGCCGCCGCACGGGCAGGGAGGACCGTCGGGCCGTACCGGCACATGGCCCAGCTCACCCGCGAACCCCCGCTTCCCGCGCAGCAGCCGGCCGTCCACGACGACCGCGGCACCGATACCGATCTCGGCCGACACATGCAGGAAGTCGCCCGGCGTACCGGCACCGAGCCACAGCTCGGCCAAGGCGCCGAAGTTGGCCTCGTTGTCCACGGACAGCGGCCAGCCGCCGGGCAGCAGGGCGCCGAGGTCGGTGTCGTGCCAGTCGAGGTTCGGGGCGCGTACGACCGTCCGTCCGTCCCTGGCCACCAGTCCGGGCACCGCGACCGCGAGCCCGGCGGGCCACAGCTCCGCCTGCTCGGCTTCCGCGACCACCCGGTGGATCAGCGCCGTCAGCTCCTCGATCACCGGCTCGGGCGCCCGGCCCCGGTTGCCGCCGCGCCGGACTGCCCGCGCGCGCACCTCGCCGCGCAGGTCGACCGCGCACACCGCGAGGTGGTCGACGCCGATCTCGGCCCCGATCCCGGCCGGGCCCCGGCCGCTCACCGCGAGCGCCGACCCGGGCCGGCCCACCCGGCCGGGCCGTTCGGGACCCAGTTCCTCCAGCAGCCCCCACCGGATCAGCTCGTCCACCAGCGTCGACACCGCCGCCCGCGTCAGACCGATCCGTGAGGCGACCGCCGCCCGCGACAGCGACCCTTCCGCGCTGACGGCGTGCATCACCCGGGCGAGATTGCGCCGGCGCATGCCCTGCTGGGTGTCCGGCAGGGCACGCCCGGTGCCCGGCGGGCGCGCCTCGTGCAGCGGTGCGGTCATGCCTGCGTCAATCCTCGGTGTCTGCCGCCCGGCTGGGGGCGGGCGGCCTGGTCAGTCGGTCTCGGGCCGCCGCTCCAGCAGCGGGGCCGCGTCGGAGAGTACCCCGGTGATCCGCTCCAGCGTCGACCGGTCCCGTTCCACGGCCTCCAGCACCGGTCCCGCGGCCGTGTTCCAGCGGCGGGCCACGGCCGCGGGATCCTCACCGGTCAGCAGGCCGGCCGCCTGCGCCGCCGCGCCGAGTGCGACCAGTTCCCTGGCCTGCGGGATCTGGACGGGCCGCCCGGAGAGCCGGCGCACGGTCTGCTGCCAGGCCGTGCCCCGGGCCCCGCCACCGATCAGGAGCAGCGGGGTGTCACGGTCGGCATCCGCGTCGAGGACCAGATCGAGGGCCCCCAGCAGGGCGTGCACCGCGCCGTCGTAGGCCGCCTGCAGCAGCTGGCCCGCGGTGGTGTCGTGGCGCAGCCCGTGCAGCAGTCCGGAGGCGTGCGGCAGGTTGGGGGTGCGCTCGCCGTCCAGGTACGGCAGCACGGTCACCGAGCCGCCGGGTTCGACCGCCTCGCGGTCCAGGCCCAGCAGGGCCGCGACGCGGTCCACCGCGAGGGTGCAGTTCAAGGTGCAGGCCAGCGGCAGCCAGTCCCCGCACGCGTCGGCGAAACCCGCCACCGTGCCGGTCGGGTCGGTGGGGCGGCGCTCGGAGACGGTGTAGACCGTGCCGGAGGTGCCGAGGCTCAGCACCGGTGTGCCGGGCCGCAGGCCGAGGCCCAGAGCCGCCGCGGCGTTGTCGCCGGTGCCCGGGGCCACCAGCGTGCCCTTGGAGAAGGGCAGCTCGTGTCTGTCGCGCACCGTGCCGACCACCTCGCCGGGCCGCGCCACCCGGGGCAGCAGCGCCGGATCCAGGCCGATGTGCGCCAGCGTCTCCTCGTCGTACGACTCCGTGCCGGACGCCCACCAGCCGGTGCCGGAGGCGTCGCCGCGGTCGGTCGTGCCCTGCCCGGTCAGGCGCTCGGTGAGGTAGTCGTGGGGAAGCCGGACCGCCTTGGTCGCGCGAACCGCCTCCGGCTCGTGCTCGGCGAGCCAGGCCCACTTGGTGGCCGTGAAGGACGCGCCGGGCACGCTGCCGGTGCGCTCCGCCCAGGCCTTCGGACCGCCCAGCTCCTCGACCAGGCGGCGGGCCTGCGGAGCGGATCGGACGTCGTTCCACAGCAGCGCCGGACGTACCGGCTCACCATGTTCGTCGAGAGTGACCAGGCCGTGCTGCTGGCCGCCGATCGACACCGCCGCCGCCTCGTGCGCCGGCTCACCGCACTGGCGCAGCGCCGTGCACAGCGCATCCCACCACTGGCGTGGGTCGCTCTCCCGGCCCGCCCCGTTGGTCACGGTGTGCGGCGCCTGGCCACTGGCCACGATCCGGCCGGTCGCCACGTCGACGACCAGCGCCTTCGTGGACTGGGTGGACGTGTCCACTCCGACGACGAGCGGACCCTCGGCTGCTGACATCGGGCTCTCCCTCTTCCGCGGCTCCGCGGCATCTGCGGTGGCTGACGAAGACATCTGGTGGGCGAAAGACATGTTGTCTCTTCCCAGAGGTGTGTGCGCATACTAATTTGTAAACGGCCATGACGAAATACTCGTACGCAGCAAGGAGCCGCGCCATGAGCTACCAGCCCACCCCCGAGGACAGGTTCACCTTCGGCCTGTGGACCGTCGGCTGGCAGGGAAGGGACCCGTTCGGCGACGCCACCCGCCCCGCGCTCGACCCGGTCGAGACGGTGCAGCGCCTGGCGGAACTCGGCGCCCACGGAGTGACCTTCCACGACGACGACCTGATCCCCTTCGGCTCTTCGGACACCGAGCGGGAGTCGCACATCAAGCGGTTCCGGCAGGCCCTGGACGCCACCGGTATGACCGTCCCGATGGCCACCACGAACCTCTTCGCGCACCCCGTCTTCAAGGACGGCGCGTTCACCGCCAACGACCGTGACGTGCGCCGCTACGCCCTGCGCAAGACCATCCGCAACATCGATCTGGCGGTCGAACTGGGCGCGAAGACGTACGTCGCCTGGGGCGGTCGCGAGGGCGCCGAGTCCGGGGCCGCCAAGGACGTACGCGCCGCCCTGGACCGCATGAAGGAAGCCTTCGACCTGCTCGGCGAGTACGTCACCTCGCAGGGCTACGACATCCGCTTCGCGATCGAGCCCAAGCCGAACGAGCCCCGCGGCGACATCCTGCTGCCCACCGTCGGCCACGCGCTGGCCTTCATCGAGCGCCTGGAGCGGCCCGAGCTGTACGGCGTCAATCCGGAGGTCGGCCACGAGCAGATGGCGGGCCTGAACTTCCCGCACGGCATCGCGCAGGCCCTGTGGGCGGGCAAGCTCTTCCACATCGACCTCAACGGCCAGTCCGGGATCAAGTACGACCAGGACCTGCGGTTCGGCGCCGGTGACCTGCGGGCCGCCTTCTGGCTGGTCGACCTTTTGGAGAGCGCCGGTTACGAGGGATCCCGCCACTTCGACTTCAAGCCGCCGCGGACCGAGGACATCGACGGCGTGTGGGCGTCGGCCGCGGGCTGCATGCGCAACTACCTCATCCTGAAGGAGCGCGCGGCCGCCTTCCGCGCCGACCCGGAGGTGCAGGAGGCGCTGCGCGCGTCGCGGCTGGACGAGCTGGCCCAGCCGACCGCGGCCGACGGCGTCCAGGAGCTGCTGGCCGACCGCACGGCCTTCGAGGAGTTCGACGTGGACGCGGCCGCCGCGCGCGGCATGGCCTTCGAACGGCTCGACCAGCTGGCGATGGACCACCTGCTGGGGGCGCGGGGCTGACGCCCACGCGCGCGTACCGGCGATCGCCCCGGCCGCGGGGGCGGTCGCCGGAAGGCGCGGGGCCGTCCGCGGTGTCGCGGACGGCCCGCGTCCGTCACGGCTTGCCGGGCAGCCGCCCGTACACCACCGTGGCTCTGACATCGCTGTCGGCCAGGCGGCCCCGGGTGCCGCACGCGCCCTCCCCGTCCGTCATCCCGAAGTCGTCGTACCTGACGAGCGGTGATCTTTCCCTCGGTTCTTGATCTCCTCGGCTGGTGACCTTACGCGCGCGTGGCGAGTCGCGCGGAGGCCAGCGCCGCCGCGGGCCCCTGTTCCGCCGTACCCGCCGGCACCCAGCGGCCCGTCTCCTCGCGATACGGCCACCAGTGGCCCTCGCCGCCGAGCCGCAGTTGAACGCCTTCTTCCTCGACGGTCCACCGGTTGCCACTCCGGTGGAACACCGGCCGCTCCTCGGGCTCCCATGCCGCTTCCAGGGCCGCACGCGCGTGTGCCAGGGCCACGCCCTCCACGGGCCGTTCCTCGTCCAGCACGACCAGCGCCGCGCCGCCCCCGGTCCGCCAGGCGCAGACCGCCGTCGCCAGCCCCTCGTGACCACGCCCCGACCCGGCCGCGAGCCGCTCGACGACGGCGGCCGGGGCCGGCCCGCACGCCAACCGCACGGCGTCCTGGGCGGCCGTCGCGACGGCGCTCGCCGGTTCACCGCACAAGGCGGCGGCCAGCAGCCGGTAGGCCTCCACGGCGGTACGGCCGGCCAGGTGCTCCAGCGCCGCGGGATCGACTCCGGGTGCCGCCACCGACCCGGCGGCGAAGGACGGTGGTGTGCCCGGTTCCGGCGGGAGCGGGGGCAACTCGGGCAGCGGCGGCAGGATTCCGGCGGCACTCCACGCCTCGACGGCGTCCACTCCGGAGGCCGCGGCCCGCTCCGGGGACGGTTCCGCCCGGCCCACGGTGCCGCGGACGTGCAGCTCCGCGAGAAAGGCGTCCTTCTCCTGTCCGCGCAGCAGCAGGAGGAGAAAGGGATCCTCGTCCAGCAGCCGCGCCACCTGATGGCACAGGGCGGCGGTGTGACCGCAGTGGTCCCAGGCGCCGCAGTCGCACTCGGGTTCCAGATCGCCCAGTCCCGGCAGCAGTTCGATCCCGGCCGCCGCGGCGTCCTCGACCAGGTGCGGGGGAAGCTCCCGGTCGAGCAGCGCGGCCATGTGCCCGGACCGTTCCACGGCCAGATCCTGGAACCGCCCCCACTCCTCGTCGGACAGCACCGGCAGCAGGACGTCGGCTCGGTGGGCGGCGTCCCCCGGTCCCCGTACGACGGCGGTGACCCGGCCCGGCCGTACGGTCACCGCGCCCACGCCGCCCGCGCGCGCGAGCCGGCGTCCCGCTTTGACCGCTGCCGCTTCCAGGGCCGTGTCCTCCAGGGCGCGCACCCAGGCGCGCCCCCACCAGCTCTGCGCGAAGCCACGCCCGGGCACCGGTGGCAGGGCCGGGAACGTGCGCTCCGCCTCCCGGCCGTGCTCGTCGTCGTGGCGGTTCATCGTGCCTCCCCGCGCAGTTCCACCAGTGCGGCCAGTTCCTCGTCCGACAACTCCGTCAGCGCCGTCTCGCCACCGCCGAGCACGGCGTCGGCCAGCTCCCGCTTGCGGCCCAGCATCTCCGCGATACGGTCCTCCAGGGTCCCCTCCGCTATCAGCCGGTGCACCTGCACCGGGCGGGTCTGCCCGATGCGGTACGCGCGGTCGGTGGCCTGCGCTTCCACCGCCGGATTCCACCAGCGGTCGTAGTGCACGACGTGTTCGGCCCGGGTGAGGTTCAGGCCCGTTCCGGCAGCCTTCAGCGACAGCAGGAAGACCGGCGCCTCGCCCGCCTGGAAACGCCGTACCAGGTCCTCGCGCAGGGCGACCGGCGTTCCGCCGTGCAGAAGCAGCACGGGTACTCCGCGGGCCGTCAGGTGCCGTTCGAGCAGCCGGGCCATGCGGACGTACTGGGTGAAGACGAGCACGCCCGAGCCCTCCGTGAGGATGGTGCCGAGCAGTTCGTCCAGCAGCTCCAGCTTCCCCGAGCGCCCCGCGAGCAGCGGATCGTCCTCCTTCAGGAACTGCGCCGGATGATTGCAGATCTGCTTCAGGCCGGTCAGCAACCGCACGATCCGACCTCGGCGGCTCATGTCGTCGCAGGTCGCGAGGGAGTCGAGGGTCTCACGGACCAGTGCCTCGTACAGCCCCGCCTGTTCGGCCGTGAGGGCGACCGGGTGATCGGTTTCGGTCTTCGGCGGAAGCTCGGGGGCGATGCCCGGGTCGGACTTGCGGCGCCGCAGCAGGAAGGGTCCGACCAGCCGGGAGAGTTGGTGCGCTGCGGCGGTGTCCCGGCCGCCCTCGACGGGCTGCGCGTACCGGGCGCGAAAGGTGCCGAGCCGGCCCAGCAGGCCGGGTGTCGTCCAGTCGAGGATCGCCCACAGTTCTGTGAGGTTGTTCTCCACCGGAGTGCCGGTGAGTGCCACGCGCGCGCGTGCGTTGATCGTGCGCAGCGCCCGTGCGGTAGCGGAATAAGGATTCTTCACGTGCTGTGCCTCGTCGGCCACCACCATCCCCCAGGACACGGCGGCGAGCCGTCCGGTGTCCAGCCGCATCGTCCCGTAGGTGGTCAGGACGACCTCCCCGTCCGACACAGAGTCGAGATCGCGTTCGGTGCCGTGGAACCGCCGCACCGGCACGCCGGGCGCGAACCGTTCGATCTCGCGCTGCCAGTTGCCCAGCAGCGAGGCCGGGCAGACCACGAGTGCGGGACCGGCCGCCGACGGGTCCGTCCGCCGGTGCAGATGCAGCGCGATCAGCGTGATCGTCTTGCCGAGGCCCATATCGTCGGCCAGACAGCAGCCCAGCCCCAGCGCCGTCGTACGCACCAGCCAGTCCAGGCCGCGCAGTTGGTAGTCCCTGAGAGTCGCGGCCAGGCCGGGCGGCTGCTCGACGGTACGGGTCTGCCCGGCGTCCGAGAGCCTCTCCCGCAGTGCCGCCAGCCATCCGGTGGGCCGCACGTCGACCTGCCGGCCGTCGACCTCCGCCGTGCCGGTCAGAGCCGCGGCCAGCGCCTCGACGGGAGTGAGGGAGCGATCCCGCGCGGTCCGGGCCCGCTCCGCCTCCCCGGGATCGACCAGGACCCATCCGTCGCGCAGTCGCACCAGGGGCCGCTTGGCCTCCGCGAGCCGGTCCAGATCCTCCCGGGACAACTCCCGGCCGTCCAGGTCGAACCACCAGCTGAGCGTGACCTTCGTGTCCGCGGACAGCAACGATGCCGGGGCGGAACCGGTTCCCGGTACGGCGGTGCCGTCGTCCGGCGGGCCGACGGCCGCGTGCGCGGTCAGACCACGCGCCAGCCGCTTCGGCCAGTGCACGGCGACACCCACCGCGGCGAGCGCCCGCGCGCCCTCGCCCAGCAGCCCGGTGATCTCGTCGTCGGCCAGCTCCACGGCATCGGGCACGGTGTCGGAGAGCAGCGGTGCCAGCGGAGGCCAGGCCTTGGCCGCACGGCGCAGCGCCAGTAGCGTGTCCGCACGCGCGCGTGCGGACACCGATTCCCCTGCGTCCGCACCGGTCCACAGGTCCGCGGCGTCCACGACGTCCCCGGTTCCGTCGCCTGCGTGCACCTGAAGCACCGCGCGGAGGCGGACCGGGGTGTCATCCGCCGGCACGGCGTCGTCGAGACCGGGTGCCTCCACGCGCAGCGACAGCCGCACACCCGCGTCCTGGCCGGCGGCGATCTCGTCGGTCCACGGCCGCAGCCCGGGGAGGTGCTGCGGTTCGGGAACCGCGTACTCGGGGCCGCCGGTCACCAGCGCGGCGGCGGGGGAGCGCGGGAGTACGTCGGCGACCGCGTCGAGGAAGGCGCGCAGCAGCCGCTCCGGGTCGGGCAGCAGCGGCAGCCCGTCCGGCGTGAGCGGCACCGCGTGTGCCTCCGGGGGCATGGCGGCGGCCAGTTCACGGACCAGTTCCGTGTCCCGCGCGGACAGCGGGCCCACGCGCCAGGCGTCGTGATCGCCGGGGGACAGGCCGGGCAACAGCAGACCGCGCGCGAGGAAGCCCAGGGCCAGTTCGTATCCGGTACGCCAGAAGGCGGCGGCCCGGTGTTCATCCGGCAGCGCCCGCCCGCGCGCGAGCACCGGAAGCGCGCTGTGGACCGGCAGCAGTACCACGGGCGTCAAGACACGCTCCACACGGCCGTCAGCCGAGGGCAGGGCCAGCTCCAAGAGGGCGTGGGAGCCCTCCGTGGGTTCGGGTGGAGCCTCACCGTCGGGCTGCCAGAACCCGATGCGGCCCGTCCGCGCGGGGTCGGACGGCAGGAAAACGACGCCGCAGCGAGCGAGTTCGGACACTACGGAGGGTGGTGCGGTGGGGGTCGTCTGCACAGCTCTGCCCGAACTCCTCAAATTTGACTAATCGATCGGAGCCGCCGAGGGTACAGCACGGCGACGACGAACACGGCATGTGGCTTCCGTGACTTGGGTCACCGCCACAGGGGGCGTCTTTCGAGGGCCCGGCCGGTGCGGGGCCGCCACGTACCCGGGCGCCTTTTTGTACGGCCGTGAGAGTCCGGTGCACATCACCGGTCCCGGCCTCATCCCTGGGCGACGGCCGTTAGGCTCTCCGACCGCAGGCCTGTCAGGGCACACAAGGCACACGATGTGGGGGATGCACGGCGTGTATGTGGTGGAACTGCCGGTCGGTCCGGACGCAGCAGACGTGGTGAAGGTGGAGATCCGCGAGGTCGACCAGGGCATCCAGCAGGTGTCCCGCCCGGGGCAGGTGGTGGCCCGTGCCTCTCAGTCGCTCGGCGACATGCTGCGGTCGGTCCGTCCGGTCGCGGAGACGTTCGTCAGGACGTTCCGGGACATCGCGCAGGCTCCGGACGAGATCACTCTGGGCTTCGGTATCACCCTGACCGCCGAGGCCGACGCGTTGATCACCAGCACGTCGGCCTCGGCCAATTTCTCGGTGTCGCTGGTGTGGCACCGTACGCCGGCTGATCCGGCGGCTCAGGAATGAGCGGCGCGGGACCGGACGACGGGCCCGGAACCCTCGGCCGGGCGATCTTACGGGTCCTGGGGCCGGGCGGTGCCCCCGTCGGGGTGGCGTTCCTGGTCGGCGACGAGCTGGCCTTCACATGCGCTCATGTCGTCGCAACGGCGCTTCGTACGCCGGACGGCCACCGGCCCGCGGACGAAGAGGAGATCACGCTTGATCTGGCCCTGAGCGATTCCCGGCAGTCGGTGACCGCGCGCGTTCACCGATGGGACGGGCAGCGGGACATCGCCGTTCTGCGGCTCGACGGGCGACTGGCGGAGGCAGGGCCCGTCCGGCTGGTGCGGGCCGGTGACGTATGGCACCACCCCATTCGGGTCTTCGGGTTCCCGGTCCACCGCGACGAGGGAGTGTGGCACTCGGGGCGGCTGCTGGACCGGCAGGGCAGCGGATGGATCCAGACCGAGATGGCGTCCGCGCACGGCTACCGGGTGTCGCGGGGATTCAGCGGAGGCCCGGTCTGGGACGGGCAGCTGAACGGTGTGGTCGGCATGATGATGGCGGCCGAGCTGGACGGGCCGGCCGTCGCTTACCTCATTCCGTCGGCCGCTCTGCTCGCCGCGTGGCCGGAACTGGAACTGCCCTCCGACGAGGAGTCGCCGTTTCGTCCGCTGGCCGCCCTCACCGAAACCGACGCACCGTGCTTGTACGCCCGGGCGCGGGAGACCGCCGAGGTGGCCGACCAGATACGCAAGGAACCCGTGGTCACGCTGGTCGGACCCTCAGGGTCCGGGAAGTCCTCGCTGGCCATGGCGGGCGTCGTACCCAAGTTGCGTACGTACGGCTACGCGGCCGCCGTCATGCGCCCCGCCAGGGACTCCGACGGTACCCCGCTGACCCCGGTCACCGCGTTCGCCGACGCTCTTCTCCCGCTGCTCCACCCCGGCTTGTCCAGGACGGAGCGGAGAGAGCGACGCCGGCAGCTGGCCCATGAACTGCGCGCCGAACCGCACCCGGTCATCGCGGACGTCCTGCGAGCCACGGGAAGCCGGCGTCTGCTGCTGGTGATCGACCAGTGCGAGGAAGCCCTCACCGTTGCGGAGGAGGAGATCGCGGCGCTGACCCGCCTGCTGACCGCCGACAACCTCGCCGAGCGCGTCCGGGTACTGACCACCCTGCGCGCCGACTTCCTCGAACCGGCCCTCTCCCACCCGTCCCTCGGGCCGCTCGTCCAGGCGAAGATCTACGCCCTCAGACCGATGAACCGCGACCAGTTGCGCGAGGTGATCGACCAGCCCGTCCAGGACGCCACCCGGGTTGCGTACGCCGAACGCCTGGCCGACCGGATCCTGCGCGACACCGGCGACGTCCCCGGCGCCCTGCCCCTGCTGGTCATGGCCCTGGACCTGCTGTGGCGGAACCAGACCGCGCACGGGCAGCTGACCCACGAGGCCTACGAAGCGACCGGCGGCGTGAGCGGCGCCCTGCGCAGCGAGGCGGAGAGAGCCTGGAAGGAGAACGTGCGAGAGGCGGAGGAACCCGCCGCTCGGCGCCTGTTCACCCGGCTGGTGCAGGTCCCGTTCACCGGCTCCGGCGCGGTCACCCGACGGACGGCCGGCCGTTTCGAACTCACCCCGTCGGAGTGGGAGATCGCCCAGCGGCTCGCCACCACCAGGCTGCTGGTCACCGACAGCGAGGAGAGCGTCGAACTCGCCCACGAGGCGCTGATCACCGCCTGGCCGAAGCTGGCCGAGTGGGTGGCGGAGGATCACGAGTTCCTCGCATGGCGGGAGTCCACCCGGATCGACCTGACCCGTTGGCAGCAGGCCGGAGAGCCCGCCGAACTGCTGCCCGCCCCCGTGACCCTGGCCGCCGCACAGCGCTGGCTCGACGAGCGGGCGGAGGACATCGGCCCCGCCGAACGGGACTTCCTGGAGCAGGGTCTGCGGCGACGACGGTCGGCCGTGCGGCGGCGGCGCTGGCTCTTCTCCGGAATCGGGCTGATCCTAATGCTGGCACTGGCCCTGGGTGCGCTCTTCGGCTACCAGCGGGAGGTCAGCGCCGAACAACGCGCCGCCGCGGACTCACGGGCGCTGGCGACCCTCGCGACCGACCAGCGGCAGGAGGATCCGGCGCTGGCGGTCAAGCTCGCGCTCGCGGCCTACCGCAGGTCACCGACGGCCGAGGCGAAGAACACGCTGCTGCGGTTTTACCTGCGATACCGGAACACCACTCGCATTCTCTCCAGCGACCTGGGCGACGTGGCCGACTTCCGGGCCAGCCGGGACGGCGGGGTGATAATCGCCCGCACCACTTCGAACCGGGCCACGGTCTACGTGAACGCCCTCCACGGCACGGTCCGGACTGCTCGGTTCGGCGCGGAGTACGTCCTGAATCCGCTGGTCTCGGGGGACGGCAGCCGTATCGGTTACATCGGGGGCGACGGAGCGTCGTCAGGCATCTACTGGTCCGACATCCGTCCGGGCGGCACCTGGCCGCCCGGCAGGCCGCAGCGCCTGACGACCGATGAGCCGGAGATCACCAACGGGTTGAACGAAGCCGAGTTCGCCCACCTGTCCCACGACGGCCGGCTGCTGGTGGCGGGCAGCGGCACGAGCGTGGCGTGGTGGGATCTGGACAAGCGTTCCTTCGGCGGCCGGATGGCCCTGCCGCAGGCACGGGGCGGGCGCGGTCTGGTGGGTGTGTGGTTCGGGCCCGACGACGACACGCTAGTCGTCGTGGCCGATATGGCCAACGCGAAACGGAAGGTGATGGTGGTGGACCGCCGCACCGGCACCGTGCGGATCATCGCCGACTCCGTGAAGCAGGCCGTGATCTCACCGGACGGCAGCGTGGTGGCGACCTGCCGCTCCTCCCGGGGCGCAGGCGTCTACACGGGGCTGCGCGTGTCCGACGGCAGCACCCTGGGGCGCTATGAGGACAAGGACTCGTCCGCGATCGGCTGCAACACGCTCGCGCTCGGAGCGGGAGGCCGCCTGCTGGCCATCGGCCTCACCAAGAAAACGGTGATCGACCTGCCCCACGGGAAGGCCCTGTCCGATTTCGCGGAGCCGGACGACAGCGGCGCGTCGCCGGTCGGTTATGCACGCCTCATGGACTCCGGCGCGAACTCGCTCCTCGTCACTGCCACCGGTTCGGGAGTCTTCAGCACGGAGATCTCCACGCTCCCCTCGAAGAACGCGACCCGGCTCGATCTGACCCCCGACGGGCGCAGGATCGTCGCCGTGCTGAAAGACGGCACGGCGCTCCAGCTGAGAACGGCGGACGCGGACACGGACCTCATCACCGAGGCACCCCGCCTCCGGCCGTACTGGCCGTCCGGGGACCCGGTGGTCTTCGACGAGAAGGGCGTACTGCTGGCCGACCGCGAAGGCGTGGACAAGGTGGTGGTGCGGGAGGCGGCTTCCCTCCGACGCCTGGCCGTCATCTCCACAGCGACACCGCCCGCGCGAACGGGGAGCGATCGACAACCGGTCCTCGACTACCTTTTCGACCGGTCCGGTCACCTCGTCACCCTCTCAGGGGCCACGCTCCAGCGATGGGACGCCAGGACGGGGCGGGCCGTCGACGAACGCGACCTCGCCTCCTTGCTCGGCAGCGCCGGCGACCCCGCTCGTTTGCCCCTGGTTCTGGGCACCTACCCGAAGCCCGGCCTGGTGGCGGTCGTCCAACCGGGTGACCAGCATGTCCGGGTTCTGGACCCGTCGAGTGGGCGGGTGACGGCCCAGTACCCGACACACCACACCGATCTCGTAGCCGTGGCCTTCGACTCGGCCGGCCGGAATCTCGCTTTGCTGCGCCGGGGCGGAGTCATCGAGGTGTGGGGCACCGATCCGCTGCGCAGGAAGATCGGACCCCTGCCGAGCGCCATCCTCCCCTTCACAGCACGCTTCCTGGACGAACCCGGACGTTATCTGATCGCGAGCGACAACAAGATCCGCGTCTATCGCGTCGACGAGCAGCATTCCGACCTGGCGTACGACCTCGGTCCTTCCGACGCTCTGGACACGAGCACGCCTCAATACCGCTTCCTCGACGCTTCGCGGGACGGCCGGACGCTGCTGTACTACGCGATCGGAGACGAGATCGTCTACCCCCTCAGGACAGAGCCCGATGTGTGGGCAGACGGTCTGTGCCGGACACTCGGCGGCTCCGATCTCACCGCCGAGGAACGCGACACCCAGCCCATCTCTGTGCCCGCCGAACCGGTCTGCCCCTAAGGGGTACGCCTCAGGGGCGAGTCAGGGTACGGGGGCGGAACGGACGGGAGCGGGAGGTCGTTTCCCAGAGCAAGGAGCGGCAGCGGCCGCGAAGGAGGCGACGCTCATGTCCAAGAACGCGAAGATCGCCGTAGGGGGCGTGGCGGTCGGGCTGATCCTGCTGATATGGCTGCCCTGGTGGGTGGCGTTCCTGATCGTGGTCGGAGTGCCGGTGGTGGCGTACCTCGCCCTGGACTCCTCGCAGCGGCGCAGGCTCCGCCGGGTCGCCCGCAAGGAACTCGGCCGCTGAAGTACCGGCACGCGACAGGCGGTCGGCGGGCGGTGGACCCGTAGCGGCCGGCCGGGCCCACGGGGGCCGCGCCGTCATGTTGTGGGGCGGGTACCCCGGAGCCCGGCAGGCGTCGTGCGCCGCCGAGCCTCACAGCGGACGTACGGCCATCTTGTCGAGAGCTTCCAGCAGGCCCGGCAGTTCCGGGCCCCGGCCCACCGGATGGACCTCGCCGGGCTCGTCGTCGAGCAGGACGAACGCCATGTCGTCGGTGCGGGCCACGAGCGACCAGCCGGGGCCGTCGGCGCGCAGCGTGCGGGCGCCCCCCGGGGCGAACGACGAGCGCACCCGGCCGAGCGGCGGCGGCGAGTCGACATAGGCGCGCGCCTCCGCGAGGGCCCGGCGGACTCCCGCGTGGCCGACACGCGCGGGGCCCTCCTCGCCCTCCTGGGCGGCCGGCGCGTCCTCCGTCGGCCCGCCGGCCCGGGAGACGGCGTCGTCGACCTGCTCCCGCCACGCGGCCCAGCGCAGCGCGATCTCGTCGGCGCCCAGACGGCGCTGGACCGGTCCCCAGGAGTCGGTGGCCGGTGGGCTCAGCGCCGGCCGGCCCGCCGCCTCGGCGGGAGGATCGTGCGGCGCGGGCACCCCGGGCGCGGCGACGGCGACGGCCAGGGGCCACCCCGGCAGGGCGGTCACGACCGCGCGTTGGTCCGGCGACAGCTCGTATTCCATGCCGCAGTCCCAGGACGCGATCGCCACCGCGACCAGTGAGACATCGTCGATGACGACCGTCCAGCGGGCGCCGTCCCCGTCCTGCCCCAGCACCAGGCCGTATCCGTCGGCGAGCGGCGGCAGCTCCAGCGCCGCGCACGCCGCCGGGTAGTCGTCGCCCAGCACGCTCGGGAACTGTGCCGGCGTCAGCAGTACCGCCGTCAGCACATACAGCGCGTCGTCCGCGGCGGCGACGGAAACATCCTCCGTCCCGGCCATCCCTGCCTCCCCAGTGGTTCGTCCGTCGGCGCGCACCCTAGTGCGAGGGGAAGCCGGTTGTCACGGCTTCGGAAACCATGCGGAGCCTCATGGTTTCCGCCTGGACCGGGGCGAAACGACCACGTCCGGGGAAGAGGGCTCCGCCTAGTTCGCGGGCAGCCCGAGGAGGTCGCGGGCCACCGCGCCAGGCGACTCCTCGCGCTCCCTGGCCAGCGCCACGACCGCCCGGCAGGCCAGCTCGCTCACGCCGAAGGACAGCGCCTCCGGCGACACCCAGGCCGCCGCCTCCTCGGCCCGGTCCTCGTCGCCCTCCGCCCGGGCGGCCACATAGACGGCCGCCGCATCGAACAAGTTGTGCGCACCCTTCTCCCGGGTGCCGGCCGGCCTCGCCTGCGCGGGGGTGCGGAACCTGCCGGTGTACCTGCGGATCGCGTCGAACACGTGGACCACCCTTTCCCCGAACCAGTCAGTGCGACCGCCCATCTGATGCTCCACAACGTAGAGTTGGAGCTTCGGCGGCAGAAGGGGGCGACGCGGTGAAGCGGTACGAACAGCTGGAGCGGATCCGACGGCTGGACCCGGTGGCGGACGCGCTGGAGATCTACCGGATCAGCGTGTCCCTGGAATTCCCCTGGGACTACACGCGCGCCCTTGAACTGGCCCTGTACCGCACCTACGCGGTACCGAGCATCGGCCGGCTGCTCGCGCGGACGGCGGAACTGACCGAGCGCACGCAGAAGCGGTACGACGACACGTCGCTCCTCCTCGACACCATCGTGGAGCACGGCTTCGCCGCGGAGCAGGGGCGTACGGCGATCCGCCGCATCAACCAGATGCACCGCAGTTACGACATCGGCGACGACGACATGCGGTACGTGCTGAGCACCTTCGTGGTGGTGCCCAGGCGCTGGATCGACACCTACGGATGGCGGCGGCTGTCCCGGCACGAGATCATCGCCACCACCGAGTACTACCGCACCCTCGGCCGGCACATGGGCATCCCGGACATCCCCCGGACCTACGAGGAGTTCGAAGCCCTTCTCGACTCCTACGAAGAGGCCCACTTCGGCTGGGACGAAGAGGCCCGGCGGGTCTCCGACGCGACGCTCGGCCTGATGGCCTCCTGGTACCCCCGCCCCCTGGCCCCGCTGCTGCGCACGGTGACACTCGCCCTGCTCGACGAGCCGCTGCTGCGCGCTTTCCGCTACCCGAAACCCGGCGCGGCGGCCACCGCGCTGGTGCGCCGGGCCGTATGGACGCGCGGCCGGCTGGTGCGGCTCATGCCGCCGCGCCGCAGCCCGCACTTCGCCCGGCAGAACCGGGAGATCAAGGGCTACCCCGACGGCTACCGCGTGGCCGACCTCGGTACCCGCCCGGTCCCCGGGCTGCGCGGCTGTCCGGTGCGGCACCTGGACACCTCAGCGGCCGACCCCGTCGAGTGACGCGAGGGTGTCGCGCAACCAGGCCAGTTCCGCCCGGCTCGTGGCACGCGCGATGGTGAGGACACCCCGTCGGAAGGGGTCGTCCAGTTCCTCGGCGCTCAGCGGTCGGTCGCCGTCGTAGAAGAAGCTCGCCGGTTCTTCCAGGAAGGCCAGCCTGCGTCGCAGTACGGCCGCCTGCGCGGCGGGGTCCGCCAGGTGCCGCAGGAACGCCAGCAGCGTGAACCAGTGGTTCTCGTCGGTGATCTCCCGCTGGGCGGGCTCGGCGAGCCGGCGCATCAGCTCGCGCCCGCCCTCCGCGGTGAGCGTCAGCACATGGCGCGGCGCGGCGACGGCACCGGGCTCGGTGGCCCGTACCAGCAGGCCGGCCTTCTCCAGCCGCTTGATCGCCGGGTACAGCGTGCTCTCCGCGACCGGGCGCACATGGCCGGTGAGCGCGGCGATATGACGGCGCAGCACATACCCGTGCAGCGGCGCGTCGTACAGGAATCCCAGGATGGCGAGTTCGAGCATGCCCGCATTCTCCCGCAGGGGTACATCGTCATTCCAATACCACCTCGGCGGCATACCTCGTTGGCGATGTATTGTCTGGAGGCGTCGATGCACAGGGAGGGGCACATGCGGCAGGCCGCGTTCGACAGCAGGGGAAGCCACATCCGGTGGACCGAGGTGTCCGGGGCGGAGCCCGCCCGGGTGTACGTACACGGACTCGGATCCATGTCCGCCGTCTACCACGCCCACATCACCGCCCGGCCCGAGCTGGCCGGCAGGCGCGGCCTGTTCGTGGACCTGCCCGGGCACGGCACGAGCGACCGCCCCCAGGACTTCGGCTACACCCTGGACGACCATGCCCACGCGGTCGCGGTCGCGCTGGATACGGCCGGAGTCACGGGTGCCGAACTGATCGCGCACAGCATGGGCGGTGCCGTGGCCATCGTCCTTGCCGACCGCAGGCCCGACCTCGTCTCCCGGCTGGTCCTGACAGAGGCCAACCTGGACGCCTTTCCGCCGTCGACCGCCGCCAGCAGCGGTATCGCCGCCCACGAAGAGGAGGAGTTCGTGGCGACGGGGTACGCGCGCGTGCTGGACGCGGTCGGCCCGCTGTGGGGGGCCACCATGCGGCTGACCGACCCGCGCGCCCTGCACCGCAGCGCCGTGGGCTTGTGCCGGGGCTCCAGCCCCGTGATGCGTACGCTCCTTGAGGGGCTGTCCGTCGACCGCGTCTTCCTTCAAGGCGAGGACAGCGGCGAACTCGCGGGCCGTGAGGGCCTGGAAGCCGCCGGGGTCCGCGTGGTGACGGTGCCGGGCGCCGGGCACAACGTCATGTTCGACAATCCCGGCGCCTTCGCGGCAGCCGTCGCCGGAACGGACTGAACCGGCGCGATGGTCAGTCCTCGCGCACCGCGAGCGCGAGGAATCGGGCGTCCTCGTCCACGTACGACGTCATGCGCCAGCCCGAACATGCCAGCAGCGACCGGAGATTGGCCTCGGCCCGCAGGTCGTCAGGCGTGATCCGGCGTCCTTGGCGTGCCGCCAGGGCGGCACGGCCGATCGGATGGAAAAGCGCGAGCATGCCTCCCCGGCGCACCCCGCGGGCCAGCTCCCGCAGGTTGTCCGCCGGATGCGGCAGGTGGGCGATCAGTCCGGCCGCGAACACGGCGTCCAGGGAGCCCGAACGCAGCGGCAACGCGGCGACGTCCGCGAGCAGCAGCCGTCCCGCGCGGTGCCGGCCGGCCCGTACGGCGGCCTGGAGCATCGCCGGTGTCAGGTCGGCCCCCAGCACCACGCCGGAGGGGCCGACAGCGGCCCGCAGGGGCGGCAGGGCCCGCCCCGTGCCGCAGCCCGCGTCCAGAACGCGGTCCCCCTCGCGCAGTCCGAGGCCGGCGACGGCTGCCGCGTAGGCAGGGCCGTCATCCGGGAACCGGCTGTCCCAGTCGCCGGCCCGGGCGGTGAAGAATTCCTGGACGTGTGTGTGGTCGTCGCTCATGCCCCGCATGATTCCGCACCACCACCCGGTCCTCACCGGCGCCGCCGGTCACCGCCCGGGCCGCGACGCGTCTCCGCGGCTCAGGCCGCGAGATCCCGGACCGCCACCACATTGTCGACGCTGACACGCACGAGGAGTTCGCCCGGTACGCCGTTGCGGGCCCCGTACTCCTCGGCGCTGTCCTCGCCCACGTAGCGGGCCGCGATCCGGGTGGCCCACTGGCGGAGTTCGGCCAGATCCTCCGACACCTCGGCCTGGCCGTTCAGCACCACGAAGTGGAACGGCGGACGGTCGTCGTCCACGCACAGGGCGACCCGGCCGTCACGGGCCAGATTGCGCCCCTTCACGGTGTCCTTGCCGGTGGTGAGCACCAGGTCGTCTCCTTCGAGGAGGAACCAGACCGGGGCCACATGGGGGCTCCCATCAGCGCGAACGGTGGACAGTTTGCCGGTGCGGGTGCCGTCCGAGACGAACGCCCGCCATTCCTCATCGGTCATCTTCTCTGCCATGCGGCCATCCTGCTTGCCCGCGCGCCGGTCGTGGGGAAGGCTGGCGGAGAGTTCCTCCAGCCAGGGGGAGACATCACACGGGGAGAGGGACATGGCGCAGAACCAGGGCCTTGGCTGGCTCCTGGACGATCTGACCGAGCGGGTGGACCACGTCCGCCACGCGCTGGTCCTGTCGAACGACGGGCTGGTCACCGCGGCGAGCACGGGCCTACGCCGTGAGGACGCCGAGCATCTGGCCGCCGTGGCGTCCGGACTGCACAGCCTGGCCAAGGGCTCGGGACGTCACTTCGGCGCGGGCCGGGTGCGCCAGACGATGATCGAGTACGACGATGCCGTGCTGTTCGTGACCGCGGCCGGCACCGGCAGTTGTCTGTGCGTGCTCGCCGGGGCGGAGACCGACATCGGTCAGATCGCCTATGAGATGACCCTGCTCGTCAACCGGGTCGGCGAACACCTCGGCATCGATGCCAGGCAAGCCGAGCGAACTCGCAAAGCGGGCGCCTGACCTGCGCGTTTTCATGCCCCCGTGGAGTTATCCACAGGCCTGCCACGTCTCGCGACGAAACGGCTACGGTGGGTGCACGGCGAACGCGCTGGGCGTGAGCCAAGGACTCCACGGGGGAGTACGACCATGTCGGCCGACCTTTTCGATCCCACCCGCCCCACCACCTGCAAGCCGAGCCAGGCCGCCCGCGAACTGGGGCTCAAGCGAAGCGACTTCGACCGCGCCGTGCAGCTCGGCTGCGTCCGGACCGTGCCCGACGACGGCGGGGGAGGGGGCCGCCGGGTGGAACGCGCGGAGATCGAGCGCCTCCGCGCCCAGGAGGGTTTCCCCGACTCCCTCCTGGACCGGGTGCGGGTCGTGGGGACGGCGGAGGGGGCCGCCCTCATGGAGATCCCGGTCGGCAGGTTCACCCGCCTCGCCCGCCTGGGTCTGCTCGTGCCCGTCGCGTTCTACCTCAACCGCTACCGAGCCGTGGTCTGGCTCTATCCGGCGGAAGAGCTAGGCCGGTTCGCGACCGGAACGGAGAACGCGCACCTGCTCAAGGGGCGTACGCCCGAGACGCTGCGCGGCCAGTTGGCGGCGGGAGTGGACCTGCGGGCACGCAACTGGCGCGGACGCCGGCTGGGATTCCTGCTCCGGCAGGCCGAAGGCCCCTGGGCTCGCGCCGGGGCGGCGGCCGCCTTCCTCTCGCCGGTCGATGTCGCGGACATCGTCAAGGACCCGTACGAGCGGGCGCACCTGAACCGGTTCCGGTCCGCGCCACCCGGGCACGGTGTTCCCGGATCACCCGCCACGCACGTGGCCGAGCAGATCATGACGGCGCGGGACGCGGACGAGATCCACTGGCTGCGCAGCGAGCTGACGCGCCTGGTCGAGGAGGCCCGCAGTGCCTCGCCTGCCCCGCGCCCGGCCGCCCGCCGCGTCCCACCGGTGATCCGTACGGCGCCACGGCCCATCCCGCCGATGGCCCGTACGGTGACGGCTCCCGCGCAGGAGCCGAGGAGGTTCCCGGAACCGGCTGCCTCGCCCTCGGAACCGGAAAGCTCCTTCCCGGAGTCGACGCTACGACCCCCGGAGCCGGCCGCGCCGGCCGCGGAGCCGTCGGTACGACCCGCGTGGCCGACGGCACGGCTGCCCCAGCCGGCGGTACGGCCCCCGGAGCCGATGTCCGCCACGGGGCGGGCGGTGCGCTCGGCGGCGCCGACCGCACCCCGGGGCCACGGGCCGGCGCAGCCCGGACCGCAGCGGTCGCCCCGTGGTCTGCGGGCCTGGCTCCGACGGAGAAGTCCACGACGCACAGGACCCGCGCGGGGCATGAACGCCCCGTCACAAAGTCCTGGCCGCGGGGGCTACAGCGCCCGGAACAGACCTTCCTGGACGACCGAGACGAGCAGTCGTCCCTCCAGGTCGTAGATGCGGCCGCGGGCCAGCCCACGCCCACCGATGGCGATCGGGGACTCCTGGTCGTAAAGGAACCACTCGTCCGCGCGGAAGGGCCGGTGGAACCACATGGCGTGGTCCAGCGAGGCCAAGTCGAAGTTGCGCGGCCCCCACAGCGGTTCCACCGGGATGCGGACCGCGTCCAGGAGGGTCATGTCACTGGCGTAGGTCAGCGCGCAGGTGTGCACCAAGGGATCGTCGCCCAGCGGACTCACCGCGCGCATCCACACGGCACTGCGCGGCTCGGCCCCCTCGATCTCCTCGGCGTGCCAGCGCAGCCGGTCGACATAGCGGATGTCGAACGGCTGGCGGCGCGCCATCCGCTCCAACTGCTCCGGCAGCGTGCCCAGATGCTTGCGGATCTCCTCGGAGACCGTCGGCAGCGACTCCGGGTGCGGCACCTCGCGGGCCGGCGGCAGCTGGTGTTCGAAAGGTCCTTCCTCAGGCTTGTGAAAGGAGGCGGTCAGATTGAAGATCGTGCGGCCCTGCTGCACGGCCGTGACCCGGCGCGTGGTGAAGGAACGCCCGTCGCGGACCCGCTCCACCTGGTACACGATCGGCACGCCCGGCCGGCCGGGGCGCAGGAAGTACGCGTGCAGTGAGTGCACCGGGCGGTCGCCGTCCGTGGTGCGGCCGGCGGCGACCAGCGCCTGGCCGGCCACCTGGCCGCCGAAGACCCGCTGGAGGGACTCCTGCGGGCTGCGGCCACGGAAGATGTTGACCTCTATCTGCTCCAGGTCGAGCAGGTCGACCAGTCTCTCGGCCGGATTCGTCATCGATGGGTTTCTCCTTGGCTTGCCACTGGCCGGGAACGGCTCACAGCTGGCCGACGTCGGTGACACGGACGATCGCACGGCCCTCGGAGTCGGAGGCCGCGAGGTCGATCTCCGCGCTGATGCCCCAGTCGTGGTCGCCGTTCGGGTCGTCGAAGATCTGGCGGACGCGCCAGAGGCCGTTCTCCGGCTCCTCCTTGATGACGAGGAGCTTGGGACCACGGGCGTCGGGGCCGGTGCCGAGGTCGTCGTACTCGTCCCAGTACTTGTCCATCGCCTCGCCCCAGGCGTCGGCGTCCCAGCCGGACTCGGCGTCCAGCTCGCCCAGTTCCTCGACCTGGTCCAGGGCGGCCAGCTCCACGCGGCGGAACATGGCGTTGCGGACGAGGACCCGGAAGGCGCGCGCGTTGGTCGTGACCGGCTTGACCTCGTCGGCCTTCTCCTGGGCCTCCTCGGCGGTCATCTCCTCCGGGTTGGCGAGCTGCTCCCACTCGTCCAGCAGACTGGAGTCCACCTGGCGCACCATCTCGCCCAGCCACTCGATCAGGTCCTGCAGGTCCTCGGACTTCAGGTCGTCCGGGATGGTGTGGTCCAGGGTCTTGTAGGCGCTGGCGAGGTAACGCAGCACGATGCCCTCGGTGCGGGCCAGCTCGTAGAAGGACACCAGCTCCGTGAAGGACAACGCCCGCTCGTACATGTCCCGGACCACCGACTTCGGCGACAGCGGATGGTCGCCGACCCACGGGTGGCTCTTGCGGTAGGTGTTGTAGGCGTGGAAGAGCAGTTCTTCCAGCGGCTTCGGGTACGTGATGTCCTGCAGGCGCTCCATGCGCTCCTCGTACTCGACGCCGTCCGCCTTCATCGCGGCCACGGCTTCACCGCGCGCCTTGTTCTGCTGGGCGACGAGGATCTGCCGCGGGTCGTCCAGGGTGGACTCGACCACGGAGACCATGTCGAGGGCGTAGGACGGCGACTCGGGATCGAGCAGTTCGAACGCGGCCAGGGCGAACGTGGACAGCGGCTGGTTCAGCGCGAAGTCCTGCTGGAGGTCGACCGTGAGCCGGACGATACGGCCCTCGGCATCGGGCTTGTCGAGCTTCTCGACGATTCCGCCGTCGAGCAGCGAGCGGTAGATCGCGATGGCCCGGCGGATGTGCCGCAGCTGTTGCTTGCGCGGCTCGTGGTTGTCCTCCAGGAGGTGGCGCATCGCCTGGAACGCGTTGCCCGGACGGGCGATCACCGACAGCAGCATCGTGTGTGTCACGCGGAAACGCGAGGTCAGCGGCTCGGGTTCCGACTCGATCAGCTTCTGGAAGGTGTTCTCCGTCCAGCCGACAAAGCCCTCCGGCGCCTTCTTGCGCACTACCTTGCGCCGCTTCTTCGGGTCGTCACCCGCCTTCGCCAGCGCCTTCTCGTTCTCGATGACGTGCTCCGGCGCCTGCGCGACCACGAGGCCCGCGGTGTCGAAACCGGCCCGGCCGGCCCGGCCCGCGATCTGGTGGAACTCACGGGCCCGCAGGGTGCGCACCCGGCTGCCGTCGTACTTGGTCAGCGCCGTGAACAGCACGGTACGGATCGGCACGTTGACGCCCACGCCGAGCGTGTCCGTGCCGCAGATGACCTTCAGCAGTCCGGCCTGGGCGAGCTTCTCCACCAGGCGCCGGTACTTGGGCAGCATGCCGGCGTGGTGCACGCCGATGCCGTGCCGCACGTAACGGGAGAGGTTGCGGCCGAACTTGGTGGTGAAGCGGAAGTTGCCGATCAGCTCGGCGATCTGGTCCTTCTCCTCGCGCGAGCACATGTTGATGCTCATCAGCGCCTGCGCCCGCTCCACGGCCTGCGCCTGGGTGAAGTGCACGATGTACACCGGGGCCTGCTTGGTCTCCAGCAGGTCGGTGAGCGTCTCGGTGAGCGGGGTCAGCTTGTACTCGTAGGACAGGGGCACCGGTCGGGTCGCGGAGCGGACCACCGAGGTGGGGCGGCCGGTGCGGCGGGTGAGATCCTTCTCGAAGAAGGACACATCGCCCAAAGTGGCCGACATCAGGATGAACTGCGCCTGGGGGAGCTCCAGCAACGGGATCTGCCAGGCCCAGCCGCGGTCGCCCTCGGCGTAGAAGTGGAACTCGTCCATGACGACCTGGCCGACGTCCGCGTCCTTGCCGTCCCGCAGCGCGATCGACGCCAGCACCTCGGCGGTGCAGCAGATGACGGGCGCGTCGGCGTTCACGGAGGCGTCGCCGGTGAGCATGCCGACGTTCTCGGTGCCGAAGAGCTTGCACAGCTCGAAGAACTTCTCCGACACCAGGGCCTTGATCGGTGCCGTGTAGAAGGTGACCTCGTCCCGGGCCAGCGCGGCGAAGTGCGCGCCCGCGGCGATCATGCTCTTGCCGGACCCGGTGGGCGTCGACACGATCACGTTCGCCCCGGAGACCACCTCGATCAGCGCCTCCTCCTGGTGGGGATAGAGGGTGAGACCGCGCTCCTGAGCCCAGGACTCGAAGGCTTCGTACAGGGCGTCGGGGTCGGCGGTCGGCGGCAGCTGATCGATGAGGGTCACGTCCCCATCTTGCCTGGCCTACCGCCCGAGCGGGGAATCGGCTGCGGGTACGAAGATCATGGAAGCTACGCTGTGTGGCCGGCGAGGCGTCAGCGCACCAGGTCAACTGGGTGGCGCGACATAAGAAATGGGGCGGGAAGCGGCCATGATGGGACCAGCACACTCTCTGTCGGGGGCCGCGGCCTGGCTGGGGGTGGGCGCCGCCACAGCGGCGGCCGGCCACCCCATGCCCTGGCCCGTCCTCCTCTGCGGCGCTCTGATCTGCGCCGGCGCCGCGCTCGCCCCGGACCTCGACCACAAGGCGGCCACCATCTCGCGGGCCTTCGGGCCCGTCTCCCGCGGGATCTGCGAGATCGTGGACAAGCTGTCGTACACCGTCTACAAGGCGACCAGGAAGCAGGGCGACCCGCGCCGCTCCGGCGGACACCGCACGCTGACGCACACCTGGGTGTGGGCGGTCCTGATCGGGGCGGGCTGCTCCGCCGTGGCGATCACCGGGGGTCGCTGGGGTGTACTGGCGATCCTCTTCGTGCACATGGTGCTGGCGATCGAAGGTCTGCTGTGGCGGGCGGCGCGCGGCTCCAGCAGCGATGTCCTGGTCTGGCTGCTGGCGGCGACCAGCGCCTGGATCCTGGCGGGAGTGCTGGACAAACCGGGCCACGGTTCCGACTGGCTGTTCACCGGGCCGGGGCAGGAGTACCTGTGGCTCGGGCTGCCGATCGTGCTCGGCGCGCTGGTGCACGACATCGGGGACGCGCTGACCGTGTCCGGCTGCCCGATCCTGTGGCCGATCCCGGTGGGCCGCAAGCGCTGGTACCCGGTCGGCCCGCCGAAGGTGATGCGGTTCCGGGCGGGCAGCTGGATCGAGCTGAAGGTGCTGATGCCGGCGTTCATGCTGCTCGGCGGGGTCGGCTGCGCCGCGGCCCTCAACATGATCTGACCGAGCCGGCGGCACCGCCTCACGACCGGGCGGAGCCGTCGCGGGCAGGCCGTGACCGGGCCGGCTCATCGGGACCGGGCGGCGGTTCGGGCGCGCTCTTCGGACCAGGCAGGCAACGGGCGGGCTCCTCGGTGGTGGCCCGCGATACGGCGGACATCGCCGGATCAGCTCGGCTCGCCCTTGTCCGCCGTGCCGTACCGACGCTCGAAGCGGGCGACGCGGCCCTCGGTGTCGATCGTACGGGCCTTGCCGGTGTAGAAGGGGTGGCTCTCCGAGGAGATCTCCACGTCGATCACCGGGTAGCTCCGGCCGTCGTCCCACTCGATGGTCTGCTCGCTCTGCGCGGTGGACCGGGTCAAAAAGGCGTACCCGGCGGCGCGGTCACGGAAGACCACGGGGTGGTAGTCGGGGTGCTTGTCCTGCTGCATGGCGGCTCCTCGGGTCGGGAGGTCGGGACGGAGGCGTCCGGACCGTCCGGCTCAGCCGGGGAGGGCGTCCTCGTCGACGATATGCACCGCGGCCTCCTCGGCGGAAGCGGCGGCACCGTCGATGCCGACATCGGTGGCGACGAGCGCGGCCTCATCGTCCTCGTGCGCGCCCTCGTCGGGGGCCACCAGCCGGCCGGACCGGAAAGAGCCGACCTCATTGTCGAGGGGTTCCCCGTCGGTGCTCTCGCAGTCCCCGATGCCGTCACCGTCGGGCGGGGAGAGGTCGGGCAGCTCTTCGGCGAGCCGCTGGTCGAGGGTCTCGCCCGCCTGGCGTTCGGCCGCCGTCACACCGATGTGCTCGACCGCCCACGGCCGCTCGGGAGGGGACCAGCCGCGGTCGAGGGGCTCGGCGACGCCGTCGAAGTCCAGTGTGTCCTCGACGTCGAGCACCCCCGAGTCCTCCGGGATCTCCGAGGGATCGGGCTGGTAGACGTCATCCCCCCAACCGTCGGCGCTGTCCACGACTACCTCCAGAAGGTGAGGACGGCCGGATGCCGCCCCAGCGGGCGGCGGGCCGTCGGCACACGCGGCACGGGGGCCGTACGCCGTGAACCGGCTGGTCTGCGGGCGCGCCCCGAACCGCTGCCGCTTTCCAGCCTTCCACCCCGGATCGGCACCGCGCAACGGCACGGGCCCGGCGCCGGCGCGCAGCCGCGCGGCGGACCGGCCGGCGCCCGCGCCCTAGGCGGGCAGCCCCTCGCTGTCGCCGACCGCGCTTCCGTCCCGGCCGGGTCCGCCTTCGCTGTCGTCGTCGACGCCTACGCCCCTGCTGGAGTGACCCCCGCCACCCCTGCCACCCCCGCCATCGCCGGCGCTCCCGTGCGCACCCCGTGGGAGCCGGCCTCCGCCACCTCGCCGAGAAAGGCGTCCCGCGCGGGCGTGCCCACCAGCGCCCCCGTCCCGTCCTCACCCGTGCCAGGAGCGCCACAGGGCCGCGTAGGCGCCCTCCGCCGCGACCAGCTCCTCGTGGCTGCCCAGCTCGCTGATCCGGCCGTTCTCGACGACGGCGATCACGTCGGCGTCGTGGGCGGTGTGCAGCCGGTGGGCGATGGCCACCACGGTGCGGCCGTCGAGGACCCGTGCCAGGGAGCGTTCCAGATGGCGGGCCGCGCGGGGGTCGAGCAGCGAGGTGGCCTCGTCCAGCACCAACGTGTGCGGGTCGGCGAGCACCAGCCGGGCCAGCGCGATCTGCTGGGCCTGCGCCGGGGTCAGCACGAGACCGCCGGAGCCGACCTCGGTGTCCAGGCCGTCGTCCAGCGCCCGCGCCCAGCCGTCCGCGTCGACCGCGCCGAGGGCCGCCCACAGCTCGGCGTCCGTGGCATCGGTGCGGGCCAGCAGGAGGTTGTCGCGCAGGGAGCCCACGAAGACGTGGTGCTCCTGGTTGACCAGGGCGACATGCGCGCGGACGCGCTCGGCGGGCATCCGGGACAGCTCCGCGCCGCCCAGGGTGACCCGGCCGTCCCGGGGCGCGTAGATCCCGGCGAGCAGCCGGCCCAGGGTGGACTTGCCCGCACCGGACGGGCCGACCAGGGCCAGCCGGGTGCCCGGAGCGACCCGCAGGGAGACCTCGCGCAGCACGTCGACGCCCTCCCGGTAACCGAAGCGCACCCGGTCGGCGTCCACGACCCGTCCCGCCGGGGCCAGCGCCGCGTCCCCGGCGTCCGGCTCGATGTCCCGGACACCGACCAGCCGGGCCAGCGACACCTGGGCGACCTGCACCTCGTCGTACCAGCGCAGGATCAGGTTGACCGGGTCGACCAGCATCTGCGCGATGAGGGCGCCGGTGGTCAGCTGGCCCACTCCTATCCAGCCCCGCAGTACGAACACCCCGCCGACCATCAGCACCGAGCCGAGCACGAGGAGGTGGACGGTACTGATGACCGGGAAGAGCACGGAGCGGAGCCAGAGCGTGTACCTCTCCCACCCGACCCACTGCGAAATCCGCTGCTCGGAGAGGGCCACGCGGCGGGCGCCGAGGCGGTGCGCCTCGATGGTGTGGCCCGCGTCCACCGTCTCGGCGAGCGCGGCGGCGACGGCGGCGTACCCGGCGGCTTCCGAGCGGTAGCCGGCCGGCGCCCGCTTGAAGTACCAGCGGCAGCCGATCACCAGGACCGGCACGGCGAGCAGCACGGCGGCGGCCAGCGGCGGGGCCGTCACCACCAGCCCGCCGAGCAGCAACAGGGCCCACACGACACCGATGGCCAGCTGTGGCACGGCCTCGCGCATGGCGTTGGCCAGCCGGTCGATGTCGGTGGTGATACGGGAGAGCAGATCGCCGGTGCCCGCCCGTTCCAGCACGCCCGGCGGCAGCCCCACGGACCGGACGAGGAAGTCCTCGCGCAGGTCGGCCAGCATCCGCTCGCCGAGCATCGCGCCCCGCAGCCGTACCTGCCGGACGAACACGGCCTGCACGGTGAGCGCGAGCACGAACAGTCCGGCGGTCAGCCCCAGGTGGAGTTCCCGGGTCTCGTCCGACACCCGCTCGACCAGGCCGCCGAGCAGGTACGGGCCCGCCATGGAGGCGACGACGGCCACCGTGTTGACGGCGATGAGCAGCAGGAAGGCCCGGCGGTGCCGGCGGAACAGCTCGGTGACGTAGGCGCGCACGGTCGCGGCGGCGCCGACGGGCAGCGTGGTGGCGGTCGTCGGGGCCGCCGGGTCGTAGTCCGGCGGTGCGACGCCGATCATGCGCTCTCCTCGATCTCTTCCAGCTCCTGGAGCTCGTCCAGCAGCGTGCCGTCGGCGGCAGCCGGTTCCGCGTCGGTCTCCCGGGTCACCACGGCCCGGTACCGGGGTTCGCCGTCGACCAGTTCGCGGTGCGGGCCGACCGCCGCGACCCGGCCCTCGTGCACCAGCGCGACCTGGTCCGCGCGGTCGAGCAGCAGGGGCGATGAGGTGAACACCACGGTCGTCCGTCCCGACCGCAGCCGGCGCAGCCCGTCCGCGATCCGGGCCTCGGTGTGCGAGTCGACCGCGGAGGTCGGCTCGTCCAGCACCAGCACCTCCGGGTCGGCGATCAGCGACCTGGCGAGGGCCAGCCGCTGGCGCTGGCCGCCGGACAGGGACCGGCCGCGCTCGGTGATCCGGGCGTCCATCGGATCCGCGGCTTCGAGCGAGCCCTGCACGAGCGCGTCCAGCACGTCTTCGCACTGGGCGGCGGCGAGCGCGTCCGCGGCCCGCACCGCACCGGAGGAGGGCACGTCCAGCAGCTCGCGCAGCGTGCCGGACAGCAGCACCGGGTCCTTGTCCTGGACGAGGACGGCGGTGCGGGCGCTGTCGAGGGGCAGTTCGTCCAGGGGCACCCCGCCCAGCAGCACCGACCGGTCCGGCTCCGAAGCGTGGCCGCCGAGCCGCTCGGCCAGCCTGCCCGCCGCGTCCGGGTCACCGCACACCACGGCGGTGAACCGCCCGGCGGGAGCGAGCAGACCGGTCGCCGGGTCGTACAGGTCGCCGTCCGGCACGTCGGCCTCGCGGGTGCCGTCGGTGGCCGTGGACCGTTCCAGCGACAGCACACGCGCGGCGCGCTTGGCCGAAGGTCGGGAGAAGGAGTACGCCATGGCGATCTCCTCGAAGTGCCGCAGCGGGTAACTGAGGATCATGACCGCGCTGTAGACGGTGACGAGTTCGCCCACGCCGATCCGGCCCTCGCGGGCCAGGTCGATGCCGCGCCAGACGACCGCGATCAGCAGCAGTCCGGGCAGCAGCACCTGGACGGCGGAGATCAGCGACCACATCCGGGCGCTGCGCACGGCGGCGTGCCGTACCTCCTGGGAGGCCCGGCGGTAGCGGTCCAGGAACAGCTCCTCGCCGCCGATGCCGCGCAGTACCCGCAGGCCCGCGACCGTGTCCGAGGCCAGTTCGGTGGCCCGGCCCGCCTTCTCGCGCTGCACGTCGGCGCGGCGGGTCGCCCGGGGCAGCAGCGGCAGCACCGCGAGCGCCACGACGGGCAGGCCCACGGCGACGATCACGCCGAGCGCGGGCTGGTACACGACCAGGCCGACGCCGACGATCACCACCGTCACGGCGGCGGCGGTGAAGCGGGAGACGGCCTCGACGAACCAGCCGATCTTCTCCACGTCGCCCGTGGACACGGATACCACCTCGCCGGCGGCCACCCGCCGGGTCAGGGCGGAGCCCAGGTGGGCGGCCTTGCGGGCCAGCAGCTGCTGGACGCGGGCGGCGGCGGTGATCCAGTTGGTGACGGCGGCGCGGTGCAGGAAGGTGTCGCCGACGGCGAGCCCCGCTCCGCACAGCACCAGCAGACCCCCCGTCAGGGCGAGCCGGCTGCCGGAGCGGTCGACGGCCGCCTGCACGGCGAGACCGACGCAGAAGGGCAGAGCGGAGACGGAGACGAAATGGAGCAGGCCCCAGGCGAGCGACTTCAGCTGACCGCCCAGCTGGTTGCGCCAGAGCCACCACAGGAATCGGGGACCCGAGCGCGCGTCGGGCACGCCCGGATCGGGATACGGAAGGTCTTGGATCTGCATGACGTCCCAGTGGCTCGTGTCAGGGCAGGGGAGGAGCGGAACGCCGCGGTCAGCGGCAACAAGCCGTGAAAGGTTGACGTCATGCGGTGGTGAATTTCAAACAGTTTTTCCCGACGGCCCCCGGAATCGGCCGCGTTCCGGCCACGGCACCGCCGTCCGGCAGCCGGGACCCCTGATTCCCGGCTGCCGCGCGCTCATCGTCCGGCGGGTCCGTCGGGCCCGGCCGGTGCGGTCGGGGTGGCCGGGGTGGCCGGGCTCTTGCGCGGTGCCGACGCGGCGGACGAGGACACCACGTCCACGTCACTGGCCCGGACGTACGCGAGCCGGTGGCCGAACTGGATCTCGTAGTACCTCTCCCGGCCCCACACCACCGGGTTGGGCGTGTCGGTGAAGGACTTGGCGGTGTAGGAGCTGCCGACCCCGGACTGCGTCACATACCGCTGGCCCGCCTGGAGGCTGTACGGGAGCGGCGACTCGGTCGGCTCGTCCATGTCGTCCGGGTACGCCTCCTCCTCCGGGAGAGCACGCCCGTACACCGGGATCTCGTCCAGGCCCTCCTTGGGGGTGACCATCCGCCCGGCCGCGCCGACGGCGGTCGGATGGTTCCGGGGATTCTTGAACCAGGCCTTGTTGCCCTGGAACCAGATCGCCGTCCACTCGCCGCTGCGGTCGGCGACGGCGAAGGTCTGACCGGCGGAGACCCGTGAGCCGAGGTCGTTGACGTCCACGGTGGAGTCGTCGCCGTCCGGTTTGCGGCCCGGGTCCTGGATCAGCGGGGCCCGCTCGCTCGGCTCGGTGTACAGCCGGACGGCGCTGGAGCCGTGCGGCCGACACGGTGAACCACTGCGGGTGCAGCCCGTGAACACCGGCTGGTGCGTGGCGTAGTCGGGCAGGATGGTCACCATGTCACTGTCCGGTCCCGCCGTGGCCCGCAGCGGTGCGCCCAGGAGGTCGAAGTAGTGGCGCCAGTCCCAGAAGGGGCCGGGGTCGTCGTGCATGTCGGGGATGCTGTCGGCGGTCGGGGCCGGAACGTTGTCATGGCCGAAGACGTGCTGCCGGTCCAGCGGGATGGCGTACTTCTTCGCCAGGTACTTCACCAGGCGCGCCGAGGCCCGGTACATCCGCTCCGTGTACCAGGTCCCCGGCTGGGTGAGGAACCCCTCGTGTTCGATGCCGATGGAGCGGGCGTTCACGAACTGGCTGCCGGAGTGCCAGGCCTCGTCCTTGGTCTTGACGTGCTGGGTGACGTGGCCGTCGCCGGAGCGGATCGAGTAGTGCCACGACGACTCCGTGGGGTCCTGCACCGTCTGGAGCATGCTCGGCAGCTCCGCCTCGGTGTCGTGGATGACGATGTACTCGATCGGCTGGTCCCTGGGGCGGTCGGCCAGGTCGTGGTTGCCGTACGCGCTGTCGTCGATCTCCTCGTACGGCGCGCCGAGCCAGTCACAGGCCAGTTCGGCGGGGCACTCGACGTCCTTCTGCCGCTGTGGGCCCTGGGCGGTGCCGTTGTGCCGGCGGGGCCCGACGCCGGGGGTGGCGGGGAGTGTGACCTTCTGTCCCTCGGCGGTGGTGCGGTGCGCGCCCCGGCGGATCAGGGCGAAGACGTCGTCGGCGTAGGCGGCGGCCGACGAGACGTCACGGGTGCCCGGGAAGCGCGCCACCGCCTCCCACCAGTCCGCCGGGTCGGCGCTGAGGGGCTTGCCGAGTTGCCGTTGCGTGGCCGCGAGGAGCGCCGCGCCGCCGCGCACGTTGGCGACGGCGTCCTTGCGCAGTTGTTCGGCCGGGACGTGGATCAACCGTGCCGCGTGGGGCAGGTCCGCGGGCTGCACGGCGTGGCCGGGGGAGGTGTCGGCGCTGCCCGCGGAGGCCGGGCCGGGGGCAGCGGCGCGGGGCTGGGCCTGGACGCCGTCCACCGCCCGCGGGTCGGCGGAGGGGGCCGGAGTGGTGACGAGCTCGGGGTCCAGCAGGTGCATCGGTCCGAAGCCGCCCGCGACGCTGGGCGCGTTGGGGTGGGAGTCCCAGCGCGACTGCAGGTAGGACACGCTCATCAGGACACTGCGCGGCACCTGGAACTCGCGCGCGGCGTCCGTGAAGGCGTCCTGCAGCCGGCGGTCGGAGGGGTCGGCGCAGCCGGACATCGGGAGGATCAGCAGCGGAGGCAGCAGCGCCGCCCCCGCGATCACACAGGCCGTACGGCGGCATCTCCGGACGGCACCGGGGATACGAGCAGCGACAGTTCTTCTCATTGCAGGGGCTCTCCCAACCACGCTCGTTCGGGACCAGGGCAACGGAGTTGCCCGTCGCGCCACCCCTCGTACGTTTCCGTGCCCTGAGCGCCGTGTCGTGGCGAGCGTCACCGGGGTGGACCAGCGGTCCCCCAGAGGCCACCCGGTCGGCGGCAGTGGCTCCGCTGCCCGGGGCAACCAAACATGACGTGCCGTCCGGTCCCGGTCCGCTGGCCCGGGTGACCCGGGCGCTCAGCCCTGCGCCGGGTCCACCTGCCAGTCGGGGTGCCCCGGCATCGGCGGGGTGTGCGCGCCGTACAGCCACGCCGTCAGGAACGGGCCGAGGTCCTCGCCCGCGATCCGGGACGCGAGCGCGATGAAGTCCCGGGTGCCGGCCGCTCGGCCCCGGTAGGCGGTCACCCAGGCCCGCTCGATCCGGCCGAAGGTCTCCTCGCCGACCTTTTCCCGCAGGGCGAACAGCACCAGTGCCGAGCCGTCGTAGCGCATCACCTTGAACAGGGTGGCGTCGGTGGGTTCGGCGGGCGCTCCCTCGTCGTGCCGCCACTGGTCGTGCCGCTCGTACGCCGCCCGCATCACGGATTCCAGATCGGCGCCGCCGTGCTCGTCGGAGTACAGGCGCTCGTAGAAACGGGCGTGGCCCTCGCTCAGCCACAGGTCGGACCAGCGGCGGATGGCGACGCTGTCCCCCGTCCAATGGTGGGTCAGTTCGTGTACGAGGTTGCGTTCGGCGTCGACCCGGTCGCCCAGCAGGTCGTCCCGGGGCACGACGGAGAGCGACTGGGTCTCCAGCGCCACCGGCAGGTCGGTGTCCCCGACCAGCACGCCGTAGCGGCGGAACGGGTAGGGGCCGAGCCGCTCTTCCAGCCAGGCCAGATGCTCGGGGGTGAGCGAGCGGTACTCCTCGGTGTCCGCGACCAGGGCGTTGGGCACCACGTCCCGGACGGGCAGTCCGCGCGGCCCTTCGCTGTCGACGAACGTGAACTCGCCGATCGCCAGCTGGACCAGCTGCGCCGCGATGGGCTGTTCGGAGTCGTATGTCCAGCGGGTGCGGCCGTCGGGGTGGTGGTCGGTGCGGACGAGACGGCCGTTGGCCACCGCGCTCAGGCCGGGCGGGGTCGTCACGCGGAAGGTGACGGGTGCCCGCAGGCTCGGGTGGTCGTTGGCCGGGAAGATCATCCTGGCGCCGTCGGGCTGCGCGCAGACCACGGTTCCGTCGGGGGTGGGCACCCAGCCGTAGTCCTGGATGGCGTCGTCGCGGTGGCGTCCCTGTGTCGGGTCGGCGGTGTACGCGACGCGGACGGTGAACGGGCTGCCGCGCGGGATCGGCTTCGCGGGGGTGACGACGAGTTCGTCACCGTGGCGCTCGGCGGCGGCCGGGGCCCCGTCGACGGTCACGCGGTGCAGCGTGTTGCCCGCGAAGTCCAGGTCGAAGCGGGACAGGGCCTGGGTGGCGGTGGCGCTGACGGTGGCGCCGGCCTCGAAGGGTGTGCGGGGCGCCCGCCAGTCGAAGTCGAGCGTGTAACGGCGGACGGTGTAGCCGCCGTTGCCGGCCAGCGGCATGAGCGGGTCGCCGATGCCCGGCGCGCCGGGCGACGGGGCCGGACCGGTGGCGGCGCCGGCGGCCGGGGCGCCCGGGGCGGGGCGCCGGCCCGGATCGGCGAACGGGGCGGTGCCGGTGGCGACGGCGGCTCCCGTGAGGGCGAGGGCGACGGCGCCGACGAGCGTGCGGACGATCCGGCGGTGCCGCGCCGAGATGCCCGTGACCGGCGCCTTCACCGCGGGTGTCCGTCGGCGGCGCGGTAAGCGGGGCTCGCGGCCGTGCGCCCGGCGGGAGGACCGCCGGCGGTCGTGATCTCCATGCCCGCACTATGCCAGTAAGATCCGTTTATATAACTGATTGTCACTTCTCTGGACGACTGCGCGGTGTCCCGGGGCGGCCGTCCGCATCGCGCCGATCCCTGCGAGGCGTCATTGCGGGCCGGGCCGTCTCCCCGTAGAACACCGGCCATGAGAAGAAAGTTAGTCATGTCCATGCTCGCGGGAGCGACCCTCCTGGTGAGCACGCTCTTCGGCACGGATGCGCCGACCGCCCGGGCGGTGGACGTACCCGCCGAGTTCGGCACCGACTGGCACGACCCGGTGACCGCGGCGCCGCCCGTCGACCGGCCGCACACCCGCTCCTGCCGGGTCACCCTCGCCGACGCGCGGTTCCGCGACTTCACGCCCTACCAGGGCACCTACGCGCCCCCCGAGGGCTGCGGCGACCGCTGGAGCAAGGTCGTATTGCGCCTCGACGGCAGGGTGAAGGGCCGTCAGTACGACCGGCTCGGCTATCTGCGGGTCGGCGGGGTGGAGGTCCTGCGCACCTCCACCCCGGAACCCTCGCCCGACGGCATCGAGTGGCACGTCGAGAAGGACGTCACCCGCTACCGCGACACCTTCCGCGCCGCCCGGGACGTCGAGATGCTGATCGGCAACGTGGTGGACGACACCTACACCGGGGTCATCGACGTACACGTCACCCTGACCTTCTACGCGGGGCGTCCCACGGCTCCCGCGCCCGACCGCGTCCTCACCCTCGCCGGCACGCCCGCCGGTACGACGCTCACCACGCCGCGCAACAGCGAACGGATCGTCGCAGAGGTGTACGCGACCGGATCGGGCGGCGGCTGCGAGGAGTTCTGGTACCTGACCGTCCCCGACCCGGCGCCGTACTCCTGCAAGGCCGGCCACGGGCCGTACCGGGAGGTGCGGATCAGCGTCGACGGGCGGCTCGCCGGCATCGCGGCGCCGTTCCCGCACGTGTGGACGGGCGGCTGGTCCAACCCCTTCCTCTGGTACGTCGTTCCGGCCCCGCGCGCCTTCGACGTCCGGCCCGTCGAGTACGACCTCACGCCCTTCGCCGGCCTGCTCAACGACGGCCGCCCGCACCGTGTCGAGGTGTCCGTCGCCGGGGTGCCGGCAGGGCAGTCGGGCTGGAGCACACCGGTGAACATCCTGGTCTGGCAGGACCCGCACCGGGCCCATGTCCCCGGCGCGCTCATCGAGGCCACCGCCACCGACCCGGCCAACTCCTCGCTCCACACGCCCGGCCGCGAGCACCGCGTGGACACCCGGGCGGGGCACCGGCTGACCGTCTCCGGCTACCTGGACACCTCTCACGGACGGGTGACCACCACCGTCACCCGGACGCTCGCCCACACCTCCGTCCACCGCTGGACCGACGGGGAGAGCACGGACGGGCTCGACGCCTCCTGGAGCGACGACGAGTCGGTCGGGACCGCCGGTCACGGCCCCGCGCGCACGACGCGCACGCACCGGACGTACACCATGAACGGCACCGTCACCCTCGGCCCGGACAACCGGCTGCGCACCGTGCTCACCGTCGGCGACCGGGCATCGGCGGTGACGCGCGAGGGCGGCCGGCGCACCGCGTGGTCACGGCTGGACGACACCTACAGCGGCGACGCCGCGTACACCCTCGACGTCCCGCGTGACCAGCGGCACGCGGTCGGCACATCGACCGAGCGCTACCGCCTGCTCGGCCCGGCGGGCTGCCACGACCGCTCGCTGACCACGGTCCAGGGCGTGCTGACGGAGGACCGCCGCCGCTGCTGAGTCCGGCCGGCCGCCGGTGCGGACACGCAGTGGCCCCGCTCCCCGGCCGGGCCGCACCGGCGGCGCGGACGTCCTCGGGCGGGGGCCCTTCCGAAAGGGAGCCGGCCGCTCAGCAGCGCGGTGCGGCGTCCCCGTCGATCAGCGTGTCCAGCAGTACGCCGAGCACCTGGCGCTCCTTCTCCGTCAGCGGCGCCAGTATCTCCTCGGCCGCCGAGCGGCGGGCGCCGCGCAGTTCGAGCAGGGTGGCGCGGCCGTCGTCGGTCAGCTCGATCCGGGTCACGCGCCGGTTCGCCGGGTCCGGCGCCCGCCGGACCTTGCCGTTCGCCTCCAGCCCGTCGACCAGCGTCGTCACCGCGCGTGGCACGACCTCCAGCCGCTCGGCCAGGTCGGCCATGCGCGGCGGCGAGGGGTAGTGCGCGAGGGTGCGCAGCAGCCGGGACTGGGCCGGGGTGACGCCCAGGTCGCGCTCTTCCAGATGGCGTTTCTGGATGCGGTGCACCCGGCGGGTGAGCCGTAGCAACTGCTCGGCGAGCAGGCCGTCCGGATCGGGGGTGGTCATGCGGGAACAATATCAGGATGCCGTTCATTGTGAGTATAGGTAACAATGAGCTACGATCAGTCATGCATCGTCGGCCGTCCTGGGGGCGGCCCCGTACACCTCCGTAGGAGCCCATGCATCCCGACCACCCATCCTCCTGGACCCCGCCTGCCGACGCCCGCGAGCAACCCCGGCAGGTGCGCCGCATCCTGCGGCTGTTCCGTCCCTATCGCGGGCGCCTCGCCGTCGTCGGGCTGCTCGTCGGCGCCTCGTCACTGGTCTCGGTGGCCACGCCCTTCCTGCTGCGGGAGACGCTCGACGTCGCCATCCCCGAGGGCCGCACGGGTCTGCTGAGCCTGCTCGCGCTCGGCATGATCCTCAGCGCCGTCCTGGCCGGCGTCTTCGGTGTGCTCCAGACGCTGATCTCGACCACCGTCGGCCAGCGGGTCATGCACGATCTGCGCACGGCGGTCTACGGCCGGCTCCAGCGCATGTCGCTCGCCTTCTTCACCCGCACCCGCACCGGCGAGGTGCAGTCCCGCATCGCCAACGACATCGGCGGCATGCAGGCCACCGTCACCTCCACCGCCACCTCCCTGGTCTCCAACGTCACCAGCGTGGTCGCCACGGTCGTCGCCATGGTCGCCCTGGACTGGCGGCTGACGATCGTCTCGCTCGCCCTGCTGCCGGCATTCGTCTGGATCAGCCGACGCGTCGGCAACGAACGCAAGAAGATCACCACCCAGCGGCAGAAACAGATGGCCGCGATGGCGGCCACGGTCACCGAGTCCCTCTCGGTCAGCGGCATCCTGCTCGGCCGCACCATGGGCCGCTCCGACTCGCTGACCGTGTCCTTCGCCACCGAGTCCGAGCGCCTGGTCGATCTGGAGGTCAGATCGAACATGGCCGGGCGCTGGCGCATGGCCGTGATCACGATCGTGATGGCCGCGATGCCCGCCGTCATCTACTGGACCGCCGGCCTCGCCCTCCGCTTCGGCGGGCCCGACGTCTCCCTCGGCACCATCGTCGCCTTCGTCTCCCTCCAGCAGGGCCTGTTCCGCCCGGCCGTGAGCCTGCTGGCGACCGGCGTCCAGATCCAGACCTCACTGGCGCTCTTCCAGCGCATCTTCGAGTACCTGGACCTGCCGGTGGACATCACCGAGCGCGAGAGGCCGGTCCGCCTCGACGCGATCAAGGGCGAAGTCCGTTTCGAGAACGTCGAGTTCCGCTACGACGACAAGGGCGGCCCCGTCCTCGACGGGATCGACATCACCGTGCCGGCCGGCGGCAGCCTCGCCGTCGTCGGCCCGACCGGCGCCGGGAAGTCCACGCTCGGCTATCTCGTGCCCCGCCTCTACGACGTCACCGGCGGCCGGGTCACCCTGGACGGGGTGGACGTCCGCGACCTCGACTTCGACACCCTCGCCCGCGCGGTCGGCGTGGTCTCCCAGGAGACGTACCTCTTCCACGCCTCGGTCGCCGACAACCTGCGCTTCGCCAAGCCGGACGCCACCGACGAGGAACTGCACGCGGCGGCCGCGGCGGCCCAGATCCACGACCACATCACCGCGCTGCCCGACGGCTACGACACCGTCGTGGGCGAACGCGGCCACCGCTTCTCCGGCGGTGAGAAACAGCGCCTGGCCATAGCCCGCACCATCCTGCGCGACCCGCCGGTCCTCATCCTGGACGAGGCGACCAGCGCGCTCGACACCCGCACCGAAGCCGCCGTCCAGCAGGCCATCGACGCGCTGTCGGCCGACCGCACCACCCTCACCATCGCCCACCGGCTGTCCACCGTCCGCGACGCCGACCAGATCGTGGTGCTGGACTCCGGACGCGTCGCCGAACGCGGCACCCACGAGGAACTCCTGGAGCGGGACGGCCGGTACGCGGCGCTGGTGCGCCGCGATGCGCAACTGCGACCGACAGACTGAACATATGCCAGGTTTATGACGATGTGCGTATTACCGTGCCCGCATGCAGACGAACACTCCGCCACGGAGCACGATCCGGCTGACGCGCCGGGGCAGACTCGTCACCCTCGTGGCCGGCGCCGTCGCGGCCGGCACCGCCGTGGTGGTGCCGCTGCTGCTGCTCGCGGGCGACCGCGACCAGGCCGGGCCCGCCACCCTGGTCATCCCGGAGGGCTGGCGCGCCAGCCAGGTGTACGACGCGGTCGACAAGGCGCTCCGGCTGCCCCCGGGCAGCACCCGCAAGTCGCTCGGCAAGGCGGTGCTGAGACTGCCCGGCGAGGCCGAGGGAAACCCGGAGGGCTACCTCTTCCCCGCGACGTATCCGATCCCGGAAGGAGCCACCCCCGAGTCACTGCTGCGGACCATGGTCGACACCGCCAACGACAAGTACGGCCTGGCGCCGGTCGCGGCGGGGGCCCAGCGCAACGCGATGAACCTCCACCAGGCCGTCACCGTCGCCAGCATCGTCCAGGCGGAGGCAGGCACCAAGGCGGACATGGGCAAGATCGCCCGGGTCATCCTCAACCGGCTGGCCCGCGGAATGCCGCTGCAGATGGACTCGACCGTCAGCTACGCGCTCGAACACGACCCCGTCCGCACCGGCCAGAGCGACGGCCAGGTGCAGAGCCCCTACAACTCCTACCAGCGCATGGGTCTGCCCCCGACCCCGATCGACAACCCCGGGCCGGACGCGATGCGCGCGGCCCTCAACCCCACGCCGGGCGACTGGCTGTACTTCGTCACGGTCCGGCCCGGGGACACCCGCTTCACCGCCGACTACGACGAGCACCTGCGGAACGTGGCCGAGTTCCACGCCGTCCACCAGAGCACGGCACCGGCCCAGCCGGGCGGCGGCGTGCCCTGGTCCTCGTCCTCCCCGGTCCCCGCCCAGCCTTCGGTCGGCTGAGCGGCGGGGCGTCACGCGGCGACGGACTCCCCGGCGAGCAGCCGCCGGATGTCCCGGACGGCCGCGCGCCCGGCCCGGTTGGCGCCGATGGTGCTGGCCGAGGGGCCGTAGCCCAGGAGATGGACCCGCGGATCGGCGACCGCGCGGGTGCCCTCCAGCCGGATGCCGCCGCCCGGCTCGCGCAGTCCGAGCGGCGCGAGATGGTCGAGCGCGGCCCGGAAACCGGTCGCCCACAGGATCACGTCGGCCGCCACCTTCCGGCCGTCCCGCCACTCCACACCGTCCGGGACGATCCGGTCGAACATCGGCCGCCGGTCCAGGACCCCGTCCGCCAGACCCCGCCGGATCGCGTCGTTCAACGGCAGCCCGGTGACCGAGACCACACTGCGCGGCGGCAGCCCCTGGCGCACCCGCTCCTCCACCAGCGCGACGGCCGCGCGGCCCGCGTCCTGGTCGAACGGGCCCTCGCGGAAGACCGGGGGCCGCCGGGTGACCCAGGTGGTCGCGGCGGCGTACGGGGCGAGCTCCAGCAGATGCTGGGTGCCCGAGGCGCCACCGCCGACCACCACGACCCGCCGGCCGGTGAACTCCTCGGGGCCGGTGTACTGCGCGGTGTGCAACTGCCGCCCCCGGAAGGTCTCCTGGCCGGGGTAGCGGGGCCAGAACGGCCGGTCCCAGGTGCCGGTCGCGTTGATCAGCGCCCGCGCCGCCCAGGTGCCGTCCGACGTCTCCACGAGCAGTCGTCCCCCGGTGCCCTCGCGCACCGCGCGGACGTCCACGGGGCGCCGTACGCGCAGGTCGAAGGCGCGCTCGTAGCGCTCGAAGTACTCCCGGACCACCTCGGCCGAGGGCCGCGCCGGGTCGGCGTCCGTCAGCTCCATGCCGGGCAGAGCGTGCATCCCGTGCACCTTGCCGAAGGTCAGCGAGGGCCACCGGAACTGCCAGGCGCCACCCGGTCCGGGGGAGTGGTCGAGGACCACGAAGTCGCGGTCCGGCACGGAACCGGTCCGCCGCAGGTGGTAGGCGGCGGACAGACCTGCCTGACCCGCGCCGATGACGACGGTCTCGACCTCGCGTGCTGCGTTCACGCCTGTCCCCAACAGCGGCCGGCGCACGGATCTTCCCGACGGCCCCGCACCCTGCACCCCGCACCCCGCACCCCGCCCCCGGTGTCCTCGTGGGTGCCGTCACGGCGTGGGTGACCGCACCGGTGGCCGCGGGCCCACGGGCACCGGTGCGGGCGTGCGGCGTCGCCGTCCCTCCTTGCTCAGCCCTTCGCCGGGGTCGTCGACGGCGGCAGATCGCCGTTGTACCGCCGGTCCACGAAGCCCGCGAAGTCGACCTTGTGCGGGATGAGCCGCAGCTCGGCGAAGGCGTCGGCGATCCGCTGCTCGGAGGCGACCAGCGGCGCGTCGACGGCGACCGCCACGCGGGTGGAGTTCGTGCGCCGCACGGAGGCCAGAGCCACCTCGTACGGCAGACCGGTGTCTTTCGCCCACACCTTGGCCCACTCCTCCTGGTGGTCGTGCACCCAGTCCGTGGCCCGCCGCAGCCGCGCCAGGTAGTCCTTGACGGCGGCGGCCTTCTCCGGGTCCTTCAGCGCGGCGGGCGAGGCGACCTGGAAGGTGAGGCCGTTGGTGATGCCGTCGCCGGTGGTGAGCACCCGGCCCTGCCCGGCCTGAAGGACCTGCGAGGTGTACGGGTCCCAGACCGCCCACGCGTCGACCTTGCCGGAGGTGAACGCGGCGAGCGCGTCGGCCGGCTGGAGGTACTTCACCGCGACGTCGGACAGGCGCAGCCCCGCCGCCTTGAGCGAGGCGACCAGCTGGTAGTGGGCGGACGAACCCTGGGCGACGGCGACGGACCTGCCCTTCAGCTGCCGGGTCCCGGTCAGCTTCGAGCCGTTCGGCACGAGGATGGTGTCGCCCTTGGAGGTGCCGTGCCAGGCCGCCACGACGGTGATCCTCGAGCCGGCGCCGGCCGCGAAGACGGGCGGGGTGTTGCCGACGCCGCCGATGTCGACGGCCCGGGCGTTGACGGCCTCCAGCAGCGGCGGGCCGGAGGTGAAGGTCGACCACTTGATCTTGTAGTGCAGGTTCTCCAGCTCTCCGGCGGCGCGCAGGATGGCCTCCGAACCGCCCTTCTGGTCACCGACGTCGAGCGTGACCGGGCCCGTTCCATCGGTGTCGGTGCTCGCGGACGAGCTGCCGCCGCAGGCGGTGAGCAGGAGGGCGAGGGGCAGGAGCAGCGCGGCGGGGACGAGTCGTCGTCGCATGACGGTTCCGTTCGGTGCGAGGGTGCGAGGCTGGGAGGATGCGGGGGGTGGGTCAGGCGGTTTCGGCGGCGGTGTCGACGCCGAGCAGTCCGAGCAGCCGGGCGCGGAGCGCGGCGAACCGGGGATCGGTGAGCTCGCGCGGCCGGTCGAGGTCGACGGCCTGCTCGTGGGCGATCCGGCCGCGGTCCATCACCAGGACGCGGTCGGCGAGCAGTACGGCCTCCTCGACGTCGTGCGTGACCAGCAACACCGCGCAGCCCCGGCGCTGCCACACCTGACCGACCAGGCGCTGGGCCCGGATCCGGGTGAGCGCGTCGAGCGCGCCGAACGGCTCGTCGAGCAGCAGCAGATCGGGTTCGCGCACCAGGGCGCGGGCGAGGGAGGCGCGCTGGGCCTCGCCACCGGAGAGGGTCTTGGGCCAGGCGTCGACGCGATGGCCGAGCCCGACCTCCTCCAGCGCCCGCTCGGCCACCGCCCGCCCGGGCCTGCCGGGCAGCCCGAGCAGAACGTTGCGCCACACCTTCTTCCAGGGCATGAGCCGGGGCGCCTGGAAGGCGACGGCCCGGCGGCGCGGGACCAGCGCGGTGCCCTCGATGTCCCGGTCCAGGCCCGCGAGGATGCGCAGCAGGGTCGACTTGCCGCAGCCGCTGCGGCCGAGCAGGGCGACGAACTCGCCGGGCGCGATGTCGAGCCGTAGGCCGTCGATGACCGCGCGGCCGTCGAAGGAGCGGGTCAGCCCCTCGACATGGACCGCGGGTCCGGTCACCGTCCGGTGAACGTCGGTCGCCATTGCAGCAGCAGCCTTTCGAGGGAGCGGACGATGAAGTCGGCGAGCAGACCGAGGAAGGCGTAGACGATCAGGCAGACCACGATCACGTCGGTCCGCAGGAAGTCCCGCGCCTGCACCATCAGAAAGCCGATGCCGGAGTCGGCGTTGACCTGTTCGGCGAAGACGAGCGCGAGCCAGGCGATGCCGAGCGAGTACCGCAGTCCGGTCAGCGCCCCGGGCAGTGCGCCCGGCAGCACCACATGCCGTACCAGACCCCACCGGGAGAGCCCCAACGACTCACCCGCCTCGATGAGTTGGGTGTCGACACCGCGGATGCCCGCGTAGACGTTGAGGTAGAGCGGGAAGGTGACGCCGAGGGTGATGATCGCGGTCTTCGGGGCCTCGCCGATGCCGAACCAGATGATGAACAGCGGGATGAGGCCGACGAACGGCACCGTCCGCAGCATCTGCACCGGTGCGTCCACCAGGTCCTCGCCGATCCGGAACAGCCCGGCGAACAGGGCGAGTCCGGTGCCGGTCACCGTGCCGAACAGCAGACCCAGCGCGACCCGCCGGAGCGAGGTCGCCATGGCCGACGGCAGCGAACCATCGCTCACCAGGTCCCAGCCGACCTGCGCGATCCGGCCCGGCGAGGCGAGCACGTCCGGGGTGAGTACCCCGGTGGCGCTGAGGAGTTGCCACAGGGCCAGCAGCAGGAGCGGGCCGGTGGTGCGGCGCAGCCAGCGGGGGACCCGGGCGCGGCGGGCGGAGGCGGGGACGACGGGCTGGAGGCCGGGGAACGTGCCCTTGCCGGGGTGTCCTGATCCGGAGGTACCGGAAATATCGGCCGATGGAGGGTTGGGTGGGGCGTGGCTGATGCTCATGAACGCTCCAGGGGGAGGGAGGGCTCCTCCTCCGCATCGCCATGCTCAGGTCAATGAGCGGTCAGGGTGTGCGTACGGGCAGGCGGAGGCGGCCCGGAGTCCGGGCGGAGGAGGCAGGGGAGAAGGCGTCAGCGGCCGGTGCGACACGCGGCGGAGGCCACCCGCAGCAGGTCGATGTGACCGCGCGTGGTGAGCAGGGCTGAACGCGACATGCCGCCGAACCTAGCCAGGGGGGCGCGCCCAGGTCAACGGCGTCTCGTGTGACGGACCGGCCGTATCGGAAATCGGCGGTGCCGGGGCGTGTGAAAACCGGCGTATGGGTCAGGATGGGGGCATGTCCGATGCCTTCACCACGCGCATGCTGCACGTCTCCACCGGTTCCCGGGAACGTGTCGTGGACCTGACCGCCGACTGCGAGGAGTTCCTGCGGGAGGCGGCGGCCGGCCGGGACGGCCTGCTCAATATCTTCGTCCCGCACGCGACCGCCGGGATCGCCGTCATCGAGACGGGCGCCGGCAGCGACGACGACCTCCTCGCGGCCCTGCACACCCTGCTGCCCGCCGACGACCGCTGGCAGCACCGGCACGGCAGCCCCGGCCATGGACGCGATCACGTGCTGCCCGCGATCGTCCCGCCGCACGCCACCCTCCCGGTGATCGGCGGACGCCTGGAACTCGGAACGTGGCAGTCGGTGTGTCTGGTGGACACCAACAAGGACAACCCCGACCGCAAGGTACGGCTGAGCTTCCTGGGCTGAGACCCCGAAGGCCGGCCGGGCTTTTCGGGGTACGGAACGGCCCCGCCGCGGGGCGGGGCCGGACGGATCAGTCGCGCTCGGCGGCGCCCTCCTGCTCCGCCCGCTCCTTCTTCGCGTTCTTCAGCCGCGCGGCCTCCTTGCGGACCTCCGCCTGGACGGCGCGCTCCTTCTCCAGCCACTCGGGCCGCTCCTGCTTGAGCGCCTCGATCTGCTCGGTGGTCAGCGCCTCGGTGACACCGCCCCGGGCCAGGCCCGCGATGGACACGCCCAGCTTGGCGGCCACCACCGGGCGCGGGTGGGGTCCGTTGAGCCGCAGCTCGCGCAGCCACTCCGGCGGGTTGGCCTGGAGCTCGTTCAGTTCGGCGCGGGAGACCACACCCTCCTGGAAGGAGGCGGGGGTGGCGGGGAGGTACACACCCAGCTTCTTCGCCGCGGTCGCGGGCTTCATCGTCTGGGTGCTCTGCTGCGACTTCATGAGGTCAAGGGTATCGGCCGTGTGCGCGGGCGCCGACCACGGCCGGAACCGGACGGACGCCGGCGGCCGGTAGTCTGGCCTGGTGACAGGCTCGGAGGAATCACCGTCGTTCCGGCTCGCGTACGTTCCCGGGGTGACGCCCGCCAAGTGGGTGAGGATCTGGAACGAGCGGCTGCCCGGCGTCCCGCTCACCCTCGTCCAGGTCCCGGCCGCCGAGGCGCCCGGGGTGCTGCGCGCGGGAGAGGCGGACGCGGGCTTCGTCCGGCTGCCGGTCGACCGTACGTATTTCAGCGCCATCCCGCTGTACACCGAGACCACGGTGGTCGTGGTCCCCAAGGACCACCTGATCACGGCGGCGGAGGAGGTGACCCTGGCCGACCTCGCCGACGAGGTGCTCTTCCACCCCCTGGACGACGTCTTCGACTGGGACGCCCCGCCGGGCGAACCCGCCTTCGAGCGCCCCGCCACGACGCCGGACGCCATCGAACTGGTGGCGGCGAACGTCGGCCTCCTGGTCGTACCGCAGTCGCTGGCCCGCCTGTACCACCGCCGGGACCTCACCTACCGCCCCGTCGTCGACGCGCCGCAGTCGAGCGTGGCCCTGTCCTGGCCCGAGGAGGCCACCACCGACCTGGTGGAGGACTTCATCGGCATCGTCCGCGGCCGTACGGTCAACAGCACCCGGGGCCGTACGACGGCGCAGTCCGCTGCCGACGCCCGGCCGGGACGCTCCGACCGGGGCGGTGCCCAGCAGAAACCGGCGGCGAAGTCCTCCGGCAAGTCGGCGGCGAAGTCCTCCGGTAAACCGGCGGGCCGCACGGCGGGCGCCCGTACCGGTGGCCGGCCGGCCAAGCGGGGCAAGCCGCGCCGGAGGTCGTGAGCGCGGCAGGCGGCAGGCGGCGAACACGCGCTCCCACCACCGTCGGCCCCTCTCCTCACGTACCCGGCCGCATCCCCTCGGCACCGCCCTCGCCCGGCCCCGGCCCGACCAGCTCCGCGGCCTTCTCCGGTTCGGGCCGTACATGGCGTTCGCGCAGGTCGGCGACCGCCAGCAGCAGGGCGACCATGATGATGCCCACGGCGGAGAGCAGCCCGAGCTGCATCGCCGTATCGGTGCGGCCGTGGTTGGCGAGGTGGGCGAAGTACACCGAGCCCACCACCGCGATCCCGGCCGCCGAGCCGACGCGCTGGCCGGTCTGCAGGACGCCGCCGGCCGCGCCCGCGCGCTGCAGGGGGACCCGGGTGAGCGTGAGGGTGGTGTTCGGGGAGACCGTCAGGCCGGACCCGATGCCTCCCACCAGCAGCGGCAGCGCCGACGCCCAGCCCAGGTTCGGCCCGGGCACGAGGGCCACCGCAGCCATCACCCCGAGCAGCCCGAGGGCCACGCCGCCCAGCCCGATGACGACCAGCTTGCGGCCGAACCGCACCACCAGCCGGCCCCCGGCGGCGGCGCCGATCGCGGAGGCCGCCGCGAACGGCAGCACCGTCAGTCCCGACGCCAGCGCGCTGTAGCCCACGCCGTTCTGGAGGTACAGGGCGTAGAGGAAGAAGACGGTGGTGAAGCCCGCGAAATAGGTCAGGCTGATCAGGGCGCCGAGCGTGAAGGAACGCAGGGAGAACAGGCCCAGGTCCACCAGCGGGGCACGCCCGAGCAGCCCCTGCCGGCGCTCCCAGACCCAGAACGCGCCCAGCAGCACCAGCGCCACCGGCAGCAGCGCCCACTTCTCCCGTCCGGTCCACTGCTGCTCCTGCACCAGGGGCAGCATCAGCGCGAGCACGCCCGCGCCGAGGAGCAGCACCCCGAACAGGTCGAACACCTCGCGCTTGCCCGCCGCCGGGTAACGGGGCAGCAGCCGCAGCCCCGCGACGAAGGCGGCCACCCCGATCGGCAGATTGACGAAGAACACCCAGCGCCAGCCGTCGTCGGTGCCGGCGGCGTCGATCAGCAGCCCGCCCACCAGCGGGCCCGCCGCCGTGGACACCCCGATGACCGTGCCGAGCACACCGAAGGCCTTGGCCCGCTCCGCGCCCTGGAACATCTGCTGGATCAGCCCGGAGGTCTGCGGCGCGACCATGCCCGCCGCCGTGCCCTGGATCAGCCGGAACACCACCAGCCAGCCGGGACCGGAGGCGAGCCCGCACGCCAGCGAGGCCACCGTGAACAGGGCCAGGCCGACCAGGAAGGCCTGGCGCCGGCCGCGCATGTCGCCCAGCCGGCCCGCCGGGACCAGGGCCAGCCCGAAGGTGAGGGCGTACCCGGAGACCACCCATGACTGGACCGCCTCGGAGGCCCCCAGCCCGTGCTCCAGGGAGGGAAGCGCCACGTTCACGATCGAGGTGTCGAGGAGCGAGATGAATCCCGCCGCCAGACAGACCCCGAGCGCCTTCCACCGCCGCTCGTCGGGGGCGGGCCGTGCCTGGACTGTGCTCATGGGGTCACGCTATGCAGCCGTGGCCGACCGCGCACGCGCAGTGGGCCGTCCGTAGCGGAGCCGTTCAGCGGGCCCCGTCGCGCAGCCACGCGTACACCGACCGCGCCCGGAAATCCGTCTGGCCGCCGCGCAGCAGCAGGGACGCGGTGCCGAACTCGGGGGCGTCCGCCTGGGCGGGGACGTACGGGAGGGCGACGCAGCGCATGCCGGCCGCGTGGGCCGCGGCTGCGCCGGGGGCCGCGTCCTCCAGGACCACGCAGTCGGCCGGGGGTGTGCCGAGGCGGCGGGCCGCCTCCAGGAAGACGTCGGGGGCCGGTTTGCCCTGGGGGACCTCGTCGGCCGAGACCGTCGTCCGCAGGTGGGCGGCGAGGCCGGTGCCCTGGAGGACGGCCTCGATGGCCTCGGGGGAGGAGCCCGAGGCCACCGCCATGGGGACGTTGTCGGCGGCCAGCAGCTCCACGAACGCGCGCATCTCCGGGAACGCGCGGGTGCGGGTGCGGGCCAGGTCCAGATAGCGGCGGTTGGTCTCGGCCAGCAGCTCCGGCACCGAGGCGCGCAGATTGTGGCGCTCGCGCCAGATCCGCACCGTCTCCCGGGTGCTGATGCCGACGTAGCTCTCGTGCTCCGTCCAGCTGAAACCGGGGACGCCGTGTGCGGCCAGGGTCTGCCGGCTCGCCTCGTAGTAGTTCGGCTCGCTGTCCACGAGCGTTCCGTCGAGATCGAAGATGACCGAGAGTGTGCCGAGATCGCTCATGGCGTCCAGCATGCCAACCGTCAGCCGCGTGCCGTGGCCCGGCCGACCGACTCCACCAGGGGCAGCAGCCGGTACGGGACCCGTTCGCGCAGCGCCACCTCGGTGCGGGTGCGCACCACGCCCGGGAGGCTGATCAGCTTCTGGATCACGTCCTCCAGGTGCGCGTTGTCCCGGCCCACCACCCGGGCCAGCAGGTCCCCGCCCCCGGTGATCGAGAAGGCCTCCACGATCTCCGGCACGGCGGCCAGCGCGTCCCCCACGTCGTCCAGGTGGCCCTGGGTGACCTCGATGTGCACGAACGCCAGCACCGGATGGCCCAGCGCGGCGGCGGAGAGGGAGGGGCCCGTGCCGGTGATCACGCCGTCCCGCTCCATCCGGTCCAGCCGGGCCTGGAGGGTGCCCCGGGCCACGCCGAGGATGCGGGCGTACTCGCGCACGCTGGTGCGCGGCTGCTCCAGGAGCAGCCGCAGGATGCGGGTGTCGAGTTCGTCCACGGCCATGAGGGACGACTGTACCAATGGTCCAGCCGGGGCGGAGCCGCGTATGCCCTCCGACCTGGTCCGTTGGCATTCCGGCAGGTGCGCGTGCGGGGCCGGTCCTGGGCCAATGGCCCGGCGGATCGGGGCTCACTTGAGCCAGTGACCCCGGTGATGCTCTCATGGGCGTGTCAATGGCGCTGCGGATCCCCGCGGCGCCTTTTCCATATCGGTGTTCCCAGGGGAGGGCAGCAGTGCTGAAGAGGATGTTCGTGGCACCGGACCCAGGGCGGGCGCGGTTGCGTTTCGCCGCGCGGGCCGTCCTCGGCATCGGGCTGGCGGTCGTGGTCTGCGGACTGGCCGGACACTCCCTCCCCGGAGCGGTCACCGGGGGGCTCGCCGCGCTGCTCGCGCTGTTCACCGTCGCCGACCCCACCGTGCGCGGCCAGGCGGTCACCACCGCCCTGCTTCCCGTCGTGGGCGTCCCGGTGCTCGCCGCCGCGGCCGGACTGCACGACCACCCCGTGGCCCGGGACCTGACCTTCCTGGCCGTCGTCGGCGCCGGCGTCTACGCCCGCCGGTGGGGACCGCGCGGGCACAGCCTCGGCGTGTTCGCCTTCATGACCTTCTTCGTGGCCCAGTTCCTGCACGCCACCCCCGCGCAACTGCCCGAGCTGTACGCCGCCGTGCTGCTCTCCGTGCTCGCGGCGGCCGGCGTCCGGTTCGGCCTGTGGTGCTACGAGCGCCGGCTGAACCCGGCCGCCGCGCCGCCCGCCCCGCTCGGCGGCATGGGCCTCGCCCGGGTGACCACCCGGCAGGCCGTCCAGGCGACCGCCGGGGCCGGCTTCGCGCTCGTGGTGGGACAGCTGATGTCCGGACAGCGCTGGTACTGGGCCGTCGGCGCCACCTGGTGGATCTTCGTCAACACCGCCTCGCGCGGCGAGACCCTGGTCCGCGGCTTCCGCCGGGTCCTCGGCACCGTGCTCGGCATCGGCCTCGGCCTCCTCGTCACCGTCCCCGTGCACGGCGCGCCCGTCCCGACGGCCGTCCTCGTCGCCGTCTGCGTCTTCGGCATCTTCTACACCGCCGCGGTCTCCTACACCTGGATGATGCTCTGGGTGACCCTGCTCGCCGCCTCCCTCTACGGCCTGCTCGGCGTCCTCACCCCCGGCCTGCTCGCGCTGCGGCTCGCCGAGACCGGGGTCGGCGCGCTCGGCGCCGCGCTCGCCGTCCTGTTCGTGCTCCCGGTCACCACGCACGCCACCACCGACGCCTGGATCCAGCGGGCCCTGCGCTGCGTGCACGCCTGCACCGCCGAGGCCGCGGCCCGGCTCGCCGGCTCCACCACGGCCGACCCCGCCCCGCGCGTCGCCGAGCTGGAGCAGCTGCTGGGCCGGGTACGGCTGTCGGTGGCGCCGCTGGTGCACCCGCTGAACCCGGTGCCGGCCCGCAAGGCGCGGGCCCGCCGGGTCCTGGCGCTGCTCGACGACTGCGCCCGCGAGGTCCGGGGCCTGGTCGCCGTCGCCGCCGACCCCGAGGCCTCCCACGACGCCCGCCTCGCCGCCGCCTGCTGGCGCGTGGAAGCGGCCGTCGAAGCCCTCACCGCCGGCCGCGCCGAGCCCGTCCGGCACTCCGCCGAACCTCCCGCCGAACCCGCCCTGGCCCATCTGCACGGCCTGGAGCGCGCCCTCGCCGACCTCGCGGAGCCGCTGCGCGCACCGTCCCGGTCCCGCCTGGTCGGGGCCTGAGCGCACCCGTCCCGGTCCCGCTTGGTGGGGGTCTGAGCGCACCCGTCCCGGTCCCGCTTGGTGGGGGTCTGAGCGCACCCGTCCCGGTCCCGCTTGGTGGGGGCCTGAGTGTCCCGTCCTGGCCCGCTCGGTGGGGCCTGAACGCCCCTTCCCTGGCCCGCCTGGTCGGGACCTGAGCGCCAAGTCCGGCGGTACGAACCGCCCTGCCTCCGGCGCCCCTTGGTCTAGACCGCACCGCGGGGGCTGCTACCGTCGGGCCCGGACCGGCTCGACGGGCTCGACCGAGAGGGGACAGCGGTGGCAGGGGACGGCAGGGCGGGCAGGCGCCGGGCGTTCATCGGATCGTTCACGGCGGCGGGCGGCCCCGGACTGGTGACCGCCGAGATCGCGCCGGGCGGCGGGGCGCTCACCCTGCTGTCCGCCGTCAAGGACGTCCCCGACCCCTCCTATCTCGCCCTCGCACCGGACGGGCGCACCCTCTACGCGGTCAGCGAGACCGCCGAGGGCGCCGTCGCCGCCTACCGCGTCACCGGTGACCGGCCGGAACCCGCCGGCGCCCCGGTACCGGTGGGCGGCAGCGGCCCCACCCACCTCGGCCTGTACGCCGGGCACGTGCTGACCGCCAACTACGGCTGCGGCAGCGTCACCGCCGTACCCCTGCGTCCGGACGGCTCGCTCGCCGGCGCGCCCTCCGGACGGCTCCAGCACACCGGCTCCGGCCCGCACGACCGGCGGCAGCGCGGCCCGCACGCCCACCAGGTGCAGCCCGACCCCAGCGGCCGGTGGGCCGTCAGCGTCGACCTCGGGACGGACTCGGTCCGCGTCTGCACCCTCGTGGACGGCAGCCCCGCCGTGCACCGGGAGTTCGCCCTGCGCCCCGGCTCCGGCCCGCGCCACCTGGCCTTCCACCCGGACGGCGGCCACGCCTACGTGGTCAACGAACTGACCCCCACGGTCACGGTGTGCCGCTGGGACGCCGGGCGCGGCACGCTGAAGCCCCTGACCGAGGTCCCCGTGCTGCGCGACGCCCCGGCCGGCGACGCCTACCCCTCGGGGATCGCCGTCTCGCCCGACGGCCGCTTCGTGTGGACCGCCACCCGCGGCGAGGACGTCCTGTCGGTCCTCGCCGTCGAGGGCGACGGCCTGCGCCTGACCGGCACGGTGCCCTGCGGCGGGCACTGGCCGCGCGCGCTGGCCGAACACGACGGCTTCCTCTACGCGGCCAACGAGCGCTCCGGCGACGTCTCCTGGTTCGCCGTGGACCCGTCGACGGGCGTCCCCCGCTACGACGGCTCGGTGCGGGTCGCCGCGGCCTCCTGCGTCGTGTTCGGCTGAGGACGGGACCGGAACGCCGGGTGGCGCGCGCCGCCCGGATACGGCGACGGGCCCGCTCCCGGAAGGAGCGGGCCCCGTGTCGTACGTGCGTCCCGGGCCGCGGCGGCGCCGGTGGCCGGGCGGCTCAGCGGACCGGGACGCCCTGCGGCTGCTGCGGGGCGATGCCCAGCGCCGTCGTGTACTTGGCGAGCGCGAGCTTTCCGATCGCCGGGTAGGCGCCCAGCGCCTCGGCCGTCGCGCAGCCCGCCTCCTCGGCCGCCGCGGCGAGCAGCCCGTCCTCGATCTCCGGACCGATCAGGTACGGCGCCAGGGCCAGCTGCTGCGAGCCCGCGGAACGCAGCTGCTCGGCCACGGAGGCGATGGAGCCCTCCTGGTCCAGGGCCGCCGCCATCACCGGCACGGCCAGGCGCGCGGCGAGCAGCATGCCGGTGATCCCGGCCGCCTGCACGGCCTCCTCGCCGCCCACGGTCGCCAGGATGATGCCGTCGGCGGCGGTGGCCACGGTGAACAGCCGGGCGCGGTCGGCACGGGCCAGACCCGCCTCGGACAGCCGCACGTGCAGCGCCTCGGCGAGCAGTGGGTGCGGGCCGAGGACATCGGTCAGCTCGGCGGCGACCCGGCTGTCCATCACGGCCTGCCGGATCCGCCGCAGCAGCGCGCTGTCCGGACCGGCCAGCAGCGGAACGACGACGGCGGCCGGGCCCTCGGGCGCCGTGACCCCCTCGACCCCGGCGGCGACCGCCTGCTCGTACCGCGCGGTGCGCTCCTCGGCGGTGCGCGCCAGCACGGAGCGCAGCGCGGGGAACTCGGCGTCGTCCCCGTCCAGGTACCCGATCCGGGCGTCCAGGCCGGGCAGTTCGGAGCGGGCGATGCTCACGACCTCCTCGGCGAGGCCGCGCGTGCCGGCGCTGGGCGCGCCGGGCACCGCGAGGACGAGCGCGGGCGCGCCCTCGGGAGCCACCAGCGGTTCCGGGCGGCGGTGCCGTCCGGGCTGGCGGGGTCGCGGCATTCGTACGGGCAGGCCGGACGCGGGTCCAGTGGGGGAGCTCATGGCGCCGCATGTTACTGGTTTCGGGGGCTCCTCCGTTCGGGGAGGGTGCAGGTGAGCGGTATCCGTCCGGTTTTGTCTGATGAGTTACGCGTGGATACCACCCGGTCCGGGCACATGCCGGACGCATGACCCGGCACCGGGACGGAACCGCGCGAACGGGACCCTCAGCCGTTCCGGCCACGGATCACGCACAGCAGCGCCGGCTCACCCGGCAGGGTGAGCCGGTCCGCCGCCAGATCCGTCGCGAGTCGCACCGCGCCGTGCAGCGGATCCCCCTCGGCCGGCACCTGCCGGGCATGCGGCAGTCCGCGCGCCAGCTCCTCGCGCAGCGGTACGAGCAGTGGATCGCCCATCTTGAACAGGCCGCCGGTGAGCGCCACTTCGGGGGTGCCCCCGGGCGGGCACACGGCGGCGGCGGAGTCGGCCATGTGCCGGGCCGCCGCGCGCAGGATCTCCGCGGCCACCCGGTCGCGCGCGGCGCACGCGGCCACCTCGGGTGCGAAGGAGGCCAGTACGGCGGCCCGGTCGGCCCGGGGATACAGCAGGCCGGGCAGGCCGCGCACCGGGCCGAACCGCTCCTCGGCGCACGCCAGCAGCGGAGCGGAACCGCCGTCCCGGCCGTCGTGGGCGCGCAGCGCGGCCTCCAGACCGGCCCGGCCGATCCAGGCGCCGCCGCCGCAGTCGCCCAGCAGGTGCCCCCAGCCGTCGGCCCGCCGCCAGCCCGTCAGATCCGTGCCGACGGCGATCAGCCCGGTGCCCGCGGCCAGCACGGCGCCCGGGCGGGACCCGAGGGCGCCGACGTACGCGGTGACGGCGTCCGCGGCCAGCGCCACGGCTCGCACGCCCAGTTCCCGGGCGAGGGCGCCGGGCAGTTCGGCGCGCAGGGCGTCGCCCAGGCTGGCGAACCCGGCGGCCCCGACGACAGCCGTGTCCAGGGCGACGATGCCCGCTTCGGCGGCCAGGGAGCGGGCCACCGGGACGAGCTGGGACATCAGATGGGCGGGGTCGATGCCCCGCGCGCCGGTGCGGACCGGCTCCCGGGTCCCGCCCCGTGCCGAGGGCTCCCGCCCGGGCACACCGACGGCGACCCGGAGGCCGGAACCGCCGGAGTCCACGGCGAGATACCCGGCGGCGGTCACGGCAGACGCCAGTCCACCGGCTGTCCGCCCTGCTGCATCAGCAGGTCGTTGGCCCGGCTGAACGGGCGCGAGCCGAAGAAACCGCGGTCGGCCGACATCGGCGAGGGATGCGCGGACTCCACCGCCGGCAGACTGCCCAGCAGCGGACGCAGGTTGCGGGCGTCGCGGCCCCACAGGATGGACACCAGCGGCTTCCCGCGTGCCGCCAGGGCCCGGATCGCCTGCTCGGTGACCTCCTCCCAGCCCTTGCCGCGGTGTGCCCCCGGGCTGCGCGGCGCGGTGGTCAGCGCCCTGTTGAGCAGCAGGACGCCCTGCTGTGTCCACGGGGTGAGATCCCCGGTGGACGGCTGCGGGAGCCCCAGGTCGCTGTGCAGCTCGCGGAAGATGTTGATCAGGCTGGGCGGCAGCGGTCGTACCTCCGGCGCTACGGAGAACGACAGCCCCACCGCGTGCCCGGGGGTGGGGTACGGGTCCTGACCGACGATCAGGACGCGTACCTCGTCGAAGGGCTGCTGGAAGGCCCGCAGGACGTTCGGTCCGGCCGGAAGATACGTGCGTCCCGCGGCGATCTCCGCGCGCAGGAAGTCGCCCATCCCGGCGATCCGTCCGGCGACGGGTTCGAGGGCCTTCGCCCAGCCCGGTTCGACGATTTCATGCAAGGGTCGTGGTGCCACGGGCGTCACCCTACTGCCGTACACCCGTCGCCGATCAACCGACGGCCGGGGCGTCCCCGCGGAGATCAGCCGACCACCGCCGCCCGTACGCACAGTACGTCCGGCAGGTGCGCGGCCAGCCGGTGCCAGCTGTCCCCGTCGTCGGCCGAGGCGAACACCTCGCCGTTGCGGTTGCCGAAGTACACCCCCGCGGGGTCGGAGTCGTCCGTGCACAGGGCGTCCCGCAGCACCGTGCCGTAGTGGTCCTCCTCCGGCAGCCCCTTGGACAGCGGCTCCCAGGACCGGCCCGCGTCGGCCGTGCGGAACACCCGGCAGCGGCGCTCGGCGGGCACCCGGTCGGCGTCGGCGTCGATCGGGAAGACGTACGCCGTGTCGCCCCGGTGCGGGTGGGCGGCCACCGCGAAGCCGAACGTGGACGGCAGGTCCGCGCCGATGCCGGTCCACCGCACGCCCGCGTCGTCGCTGCGGTACACCCCCCAGTGGTTCTGGAGATACAGCCGGTCCGGGTCGCCCGCGTCTCGGGCGATCTTGTGCACGCACTGGCCGAACTCCGGATACGGGTCCGGCAGGAACACCGCGGACACCCCGGAGTTGGACGGCGCCCAGCTCGCCCCGCCGTCCGTCGTGCGGTACACCCCCGCCGCCGAGACGGCCACCGTCACGGCCCGCGGATCGCGCGCGTCGGTGAGCACCGTGTGCAGGCCCTCGCCGCCCAGACCCGGCACCCACCGGGACCGGGTCGGGTGCTCCCACAGCGGCCGGACCAGCACGAAACTCTCGCCGCGGTCCTCCGAGCGGTACAGCGCGGCCGGTTCCGTGCCCGCGTACACCACGTCCGGCTCGGCCGCGGACGGGTGCAACTGCCAGACGCGCTCCAGGGAGGCGCCGGTGTCCTTCGGGAACCTCACAGCGGGCCGGGCCGGTTCGGTCCAGGTGCGGCCGAGGTCGTCGGAGTGGAACACCGAAGGCCCCCAGTGCGTGCTGGCGCCGCCCGCCAGCAGCCGGGGGCGGGACGCCCGGGTGTCGATCGCGACCGAGTACACGGCCTGCGCGTTGAAATACGGGCGTTCGTCGAACTCCCAGGGGCCGCCGCCCCGCCGCCGCCCGATGAACAAGCCCTTGCGGGTCCCCACCGCGAGCAGTACCTCGGTCATGACCGGTCACCTCCGGGACGCCGTTGTCCAGGTAGTCGTCAGATACCGGCCAGTGTGCACCCCACCACTGACAATCACCCCCCACCACGGGTGTCCGCCCAGGTCACGGCCCAAGTCACCGGCCCGGGGCGAAGATCGGCCGGTTCCGTTCCGGCATGCGCCTGCGCAAGAGGGGTGTCTCGTGCGACCGTCGGGGTGACGGCTCGTCGTGAGCAGCGGAGCGTCCCCTCCCGTACGGGAGGGCGGTCCGGCCGGTCGGTGCGCTCGTGAGGAGGATGCCTTTGAAGGCGTTACGTGGTCCGAAGGTGTGGCTGTGGCGCTGGCGGCGGAACCCGCTCAGACGCCGGGCCGACGTGGTGGAGGCCTGGGTGGTGCTCGGCACCTTTCTGCTGACCGTCCTGGCCGGAGTGCTGGCGGGCCTGGTGGCGGCCGGCTCGGTGGAGCACGGACTCGCCCGCGAACGGGCCCTGCGGCGGCCCACCGTGGCCCGGGTGGTCACGCGGGTCCCGGTGAAGTCCGCCGCGCGGGAGGACCGCGGCTCGGCGGGCGAGAAGGTCTGGACCGAGGTCCGCTGGACGGCGGCCGACGGCTCCTCCCACACCGGCCGGATCCGGGTCCGCTCCGGCAGCGGGCCCGGTACGCCGGTCACCGTCTGGACCGACCCGCGGGGCCGGCTCGTCGACCGCCCCACCGCCGCCTCCGAGGCCTCCCTGCGCGCCACCCTGGTCGGCCTCCTGGTCGGCGTGAGCGCCGCCGCCGTGCCCTGCGTCGCGGGCCTGGCCGTACGGGGACGCCTGGAGCGCCGCCGTTTGCGGGCGTGGGACACGGAATGGGCCCGCCTCGGCCCGCAGTGGGGCCGCATGGTGTGACCGCCGCTCCTCGAACCCCGTTCGCCGTGTGCCCGCCTCGTCCGCCGGCCCGGGGCGCCCTTGCCACCCGCCGCCACCTCCCCGCGCAAGCAGGGCAGTCGGCCACCCCCGGCTGCGCATGCGGCACGCCCCGGCCACCTCCCCGCGCAAGCGGGGCAGTCCCTCGTCCCCGTCCACCCGTCGCCCACCCCACGCCGGTGCCACCTGAGGCGCGGGCGTGCGCCACGGCACTGACAACGGCCGGGCCCGGGTGTGTGCGATCCGCCGACGAGCACCGGTGGGGGGGCGGGCACGCGCGCGGAGGCATGCAGAGCGCGCCTTCTTCGGTACCGACCTGGTCAGGCACGCGTACGCGCGCGGGGGCGGAGGTCGGGGCCGGTTCCGGGCGCCGCCACGCGCACGCGCGCGAGGCATGGTCGGACACTTCGGCCCCCACACCGAAGCCGGTCACGGCACGCGCACCAGCGTGAGGCGTGGTCAGTTCCGGTCGGGCAGGGCGCGCTCCAGGATGGCGTCGAGGCCGGCCCCGGCGGGGAGGGTGCCGAACGCGTGCCCCCAGTCGCCGCCGAGCCGGGAGGCGCAGAAGGCGTCCGCGACCGGGTGCGGTGCGTGCCGTACCAGCAGGGAGGCCTGGAGTGCGAGCGCCATCCGCTCGACCAGCCGGCGGGCACCCACCTGATCGGTTCCGGCCACCTCGTCCTTGAGTGCGGCCACGGTCGCGTCGAGGCGGGCGTCGGCCCCGCGCGCGAGGGCGAGTTCGGCGAACAGCGCCTCGGCGGTGTCCGGTTCCCGGCCGAGGGCGCGCAGCACGTCGAGCGCGTTGACGTTCCCGGAGCCCTCCCAGATCGACAGCAGCGGGGCCTCCCGGTAGTGCCGGGGCATGCCGGAGCCCTCGACGTACCCGTTGCCGCCCAGGCACTCCAGGGCCTCGGCGGTGAAGGCCGGGCCCCGCTTGGTGACCCAGTACTTGCCGACGGCGGTGGCGATGCGCCGGAAGGCCCGCTCCCCGGCGTCCCCGCGCACCGCGCGGTCCGCCGCGCCCGCGAGGCGCAGCGTGAGCGTCGTCGCGGCCTCCGACTCCAGCGCGAGATCGGCGAGGACGTTGCGCATCAGCGGCTGGTCGATCAGCCGGGCGCCGAACGCGCCGCGGTGCCGGGCGTGGTGGCCCGCCTCGACCAGCGTCTTGCGCATCAGGGTCGCCGAGGCCATCACACAGTCCAGCCGGGTGCAGTTGACCATCTCGATGATGGTCTTCACACCCCGTCCCTCCGGCCCCACCAGCCAGGCCACGGTCCCGTCGAACTCCGGCTCGGAGGAGGCGTTGGAGCGGTTGCCCAGCTTGTCCTTCAGTCGCTGGATACGGAAGGCGTTGCGGCTGCCGTCCGGCAGGACACGCGGCACCAGGAAGCACGACAGTCCGCCCGGCGCCTGCGCGAGCACCAGGAAGACATCGCACATCGGCGCGGACGTGAACCACTTGTGCCCGCGCAGCGTGTACACACCCGGTTCGCCGGTGGGCGTGGCGGTGGTGGTGTTCGTCCGCACGTCGGAGCCGCCCTGTTTCTCCGTCATGCCCATCCCGGCGAGCAGCCCGGGCTTGTCGGTGGGCACGCGCAGCTCGGGGTCGTACTCCCGGCTGGTGAGCAGGGGTTCGTACACCTTGGCCAGCTCCGGCTGGGCGCGCAGGGCGGGTACGGCGGCGTACGTCATCGAGGTGGGGCAGCCGTGTCCCGCCTCGGTGTGCCCCCACACCAGACCGCCCGCGGTCCGGGCCACGTGCGCGCCCGGTCGGTCGTCGGCCCACGGGGCGCCGGCCAGGCCCTCGGCGACCGCGTTCCGCATCAGGTGGTGCCAGCTCGGGTGGAAGTCGACCTCGTCGACGCGGTGGCCGTAGCGGTCGTGGGTGCGCAGTACCGGCTCGTACCGGTTCGCCAGCTCGCCCCACTCCTGGGCCTGCGCGCTGCCGGCGCGCGCCCCCAGCCGCCGGAGGTTCTCCTCGGCCCACCCGGCGCCCTCCCGGCGCAGCCCCTCCAGCAGGGCGGCGTCGTCGGAGGCGTCGTACGGGGCGAGCGGCGGGGGCTGGTTGGTGACGTCGTGCGTGCCGGACTGCGGCTGGGGCGGCGACTGCGCGGGAATCGAGACCATACGAGCATGTTGCACTCTCCGTGCGGCCGTAGCAATGCTGCAACAAGCCGTCGCACGTACAGTACGGGTCCATGTGCGTGAACGTCCCGGCGGAGCCGGACCGGCCGGCGTCGGAACCGGCGGCCCTGCGACCGCTGTCCGCCCGGTCGGTGGTGCTGAGCCTGCTCCTCGGTGTGCACCCGCCGGAGCTGCCGGTACGGGACCTGGTCCGGCTCGTGGAGCCGTTCGGGATCGGCGGCTCCACGCTGCGGGCCGCGCTGAGCCGGATGGTGGCCGCCGGGGACCTGCGGCGCACGGACGCCGTCTACCGGCTCAGCGACCGGCTGCTGGAGCGGCAGCGGCGCCAGGACGACGCCGTACGGCCGCGCACGCGCGCGTGGCACGGCGACTGGGAGATGGTGGTGATCACGGCGACCGGGCGCGGCCCCGCCGAACGCGCCGACCTGCGCGCCCGGCTGACCGCCCTGCGCCTGGCCGAACTGCGCGAGGGCGTGTGGCTGCGTCCGGCCAACCTCGACCGGCCGCTGCCCGCCGGGGTGCACCGGGTGGCGCTGACGTACACGGCCCGTCCCGACGAGCCCGCGGGCGAGCTGGCCGCCCGGTTGTGGCCGCTGGCCGGCTGGGCGGCCACCGCGCGCTCCCTGCTCGCCCACGCGGCCCGGGCGGACCGCCCGGCCGAGAGGTTCACCGCCTACGCGGCGGCCGTCCGCCATCTGCTCACCGACCCCGTCCTGCCGCCGGACCTGCTCCCCGCCGACTGGCCGGGGGAGGAGCTGCGCACGGCGTACGCCGGTTACCGGCGGGACCTCGGTGCGGGGCTCGGGGGGCGTGGAGAGGCGTAGCCGGGGGCGTGTTCACCGTGGCGCGCGCCCGGCGGCGCCGGTCAGCGCCGGATCCGTGCCGCCCGCCTGCCCGCACGCGGGCGCGCGGGCAGGCGCGGGCCGACGGCGGGGGCCCGGCCCTCGGGGCTCACTTGTAGGTGATATCCGAGCTGGAGTACTTGCAGTAGGTGCCGTCCGGGCCCGAGCCGTTGGTGGTCGGTTCGGCGCCGGTGTTGTTGCCGATGTACTTCTGGCAGGGAACGATCTTCCTGCCGGTGTCGCCGACGATGGTGATGCTCCGCAGGGTCGCGCTGTCGCCGTAGTTGGTGTTGATGCCGACGAGCCTGCTGCCCTTGTAGGTCGCCTCGACGCCGCTGAGGTTGATCGTCCGCTTGTACTGCGTCTTGCAGTTGCCGCAGGAGCGGACGAACGTGCCGAAGTTCTTCACCGCGAAGTTCGAGACGTTCAGCGTGCCGGCGCCGTTGAACTGGAAGACCTTGTCGCTCGCCTCCTTCGCCCCGCCGCCGCTGACGGTGTAGACGTTGGACGACGAGGAGCCGAGGAAGGTGGCCGCGTCCTCGCCGACGTCCTCCCACCACACGTTCTGCAGCGTGCAGCTGCCCAGGCAGTGGATGCCGTCGGCGGCGGGGGAGCCGATGACGACGTTCTTCAGGACGGCGCCGGGAGCCAGTTCCAGCAGGGGTCCCTGGTCCTCGTCCTGGCTGTCGCTGCCGAGGTCGCCGCTGCCGTACAGCCGCTTCATCCCGTAGTCCTTGGTGCCGGACACCGAGAGGGTGGAGGAGACCGCCTGGCTGCCGTTCGGGGTGGGCCAGGTGGCCGCGTCCGCCGGCGCCCCGGAGGTCATGATCATGCCAAGCGTGAGTCCGAGGGTGGCGAGTCCGCCGAGCAGACCGCGTGTGGTCGCTGATGAGGTCATGTCCCGAAATGCCTTCTTCCGTGGGGGATGCTCTGTGGGGGTTGTGTTCGGGTAGGGGTTGTGTACGTGAATCCCGTACGTCATGAGGAATGCGACTGCCGGGATTCCTTGGCCGATAGGGCCTCCTTGCGGACCTGACGGTCACGCTGATGAACGGACCGTAGGGTGCAAGCGCTTTCTAGTCAACCGGTCGCGCAACACTGCCCAGGTTCCCGGGAAGTCGAGTGGGAGCGCTTCCATACCTAGCGTGTGCATGCCACGATGCCGGATGTTCCGCGACCCGCGACGCGCACCCAGCACGCCTCCGCACCGCCTCCGCACGGCCCCCGTACGCCCCGCGATCCGAAGGGACAGGTGACGTGCCCCCCACACCGCACCGCCGGAGAACCGGCCCGCGCACCGCACTCGCCGCCTTACTGGGCGCCCTGCTGCCGCTCCTCGCGGCCCTCACCCTCGCCGCGCCCCCGGCCGAGGCACGGGCCCGGGCCGTCCCCCCGGCCACCCTCACCGAAGTGACCGGATTCGGCCCCAACCCCAGCGACCTCCGGATGTACGTCTACGTGCCGCGTAGCATCGGCCCGCACCCGGCGGTCGTGGTGGCCGTGCACTGGTGCGGCGGCTCCGGCTCCGCGATGTACTCCGGCACCGAATGGCCCGCGCTGGCCGACCGGCACGGATTCGTGCTCGTCTACCCGTCCGTCACCCGCGCCAGCAAGTGCTTCGACGTCTCCTCGCCGCAGGCGCTGCGCCGCGACGGCGGCAGCGACCCGGTCGGGATCCGGTCCATGGTCGACTGGGCGACCAGCGCCTACGCGGCCGACACCGACCGGATCTTCGTCACCGGCATCTCCTCCGGCGCGATGATGACCAACGTCCTGCTCGGCGACTACCCCGACGTGTTCGCGGCGGGCGCCGCCTTCTCCGGCGTCCCCTTCGGCTGCTTCGCCACCACCGACGGCTCCGAGTGGAACAGCGCCTGCTCCGGCGGCACCCTCACCCGCACCCCGCAGCAGTGGGGCGACCTGGTGCGCGCCGCCTACCCCGGCTACACCGGCCCGCGCCCGCGCATGCAGCTGTGGCACGGCACCGAGGACGACACCCTGCGCTACCCCAACTTCGGGGAGGAGATCGAGCAGTGGACGAACGTGCTCGGCGTGAGCCAGACCCCCGCCGCCACCGACACCCCCGCCGCCGGCTGGACCCGCACCCGCTACGGCGGCACCGGTGACCGGGCCCCCGTCGAGGCCATCAGCCTCCAGGGCGTCGGCCACAACCTCTACAGCTGGGGCATGGCCTCCCGCGCCCTCACCTTCTTCGGCCTCGACGGCGACGGGGGCACCGACCCGCGACCGCCCGCCGGTCCTTGCGAGGTGACGGCCGCCGTCAGCACCTGGAGCACCGGCCTGACCGCCTCCCTGACCGTCACCAACACCGGCACGGCCCCGGTGAACGGCTGGAAACTCGACTTCACCCTCCCGGCCGGCCAGACCATCACCAACGGCTGGAACGCCGGCTACAGCCCCCGCACCGGCGCGGTGACGGCGGCCGACGCCGCGTACAACGCCACCATCGCCCCCGGCGCGAGCGTCACCCTCGGCTACCAGGCCACCCACACCGGGAACAGCGCGGCGCCGACCGCGTTCCGCCTCAACGGGAGCGCTTGTACGGTGCGCTGACCACCGGGGGCGCGCACCGGTCCGGCAGGAAGCCGGCCGACCGGTGCGCAGCGCCGCCGCCGCGGACCCCGCGGACCCCGCGCGGAGAGGGCGGAGAGCGCGGAGGGCGCGGAGAGCGCCACACGCGTACGACGACCCGACGCCGGAGCGCCCCCCCGCGCCGGGCAGACCGGCGGGCGGAAAGGGTGGCGTCGCGCGGGCTCAAGAGGTTCCCTGGTAGCAGCGGGCGCTTCCCGGGGCACGAGGGGATGACCAAGCGCGGACGCGGGCACTCGGTGGGCGCACGTACGGCGATCTCACCCCCGAGGAGAGTCATGGCTGAGCAGAAGTCGTCGTCGGTCCTCACGGCGCCCCTGCGCGGCGCCGCCTCGGTCCTGCGCAGGGTGCCCGGCGCCACAACGGTGGGCAGGGCCGCCGAGGGGACACTCGACAAGATCGGCGCGGTCTCGCCCCGCGGCCGGCGCATCGCGGTCTACACGGGCGCCGGCGTGCTCGGCGTGGCCGGCGTGGTGGAGTGGCCCGTGGCGCTCACCGGCGCGGCGGTGGCCTGGCTCACCCAGCCCCGGCCCGACCGTCCGGGGGAGACCGCCGGCCAGCGCCCGGAGCCCGCGCACGACCTCGGCACCGCGGCCCTCAGGTCCGGCGCCGGACACGGCCGGGCGGTCGAGGGCGCGCCCGGCGGCAGCGGAACCTCGGCGGCCGGGCGGGCCCCGGGGCGCGCCAAGGGAGCCGGCCACGCCGAGGCGGCCGGGCCGCCCACACCGGACCACGGCGCCGGGACGTCCGGGACCAGGACGTCCTCCGGCCCCCTCGGGCCGACCGCCCGGCCCGACCGCACCGCGCTCTAGGAGGTCATGGTGGCCGGACTGCTGACGGCGCCGACGGCCGCCGCACGGCTGCTGCCCGCGGCACCACGCCTGCTCGCGCGGGCGGCGGCACCGGCGGTCGGCATGGCCGCCGGTGCCGCCGCGAGCACCGCGCGCGCCGGTGTGCGCGGCGCGGACACCGCCGCACGGGTCGTTCGGGTGGCCCGCAACGCGCTCCCCGGCGCCGGTACCCACTGGCGCTCCGGCGCCCGCGCCCACCTCGCCGTACGCCCTCTGGAGCGGGACCAGGCGCGGCGCGCGGGCGGCACCGCGCAGCTGGCGCGCCGGGTCGCCCAGGCGCTGGAGGAGCATCCCGAGGTGCTGGTCGCCTACTGGGACCAGGGGCTCGCCCGCCTGGTGGTGACCGCGACCGGCGAGCAGGCCGCCGACCGGGTCCTGGCCCACGCGGCGGACCTGGCCGAACGGCACGGCCTGGCGCTGGCCGGCGGGGACGTCGCCGAGACCACGCACCCGGCCGACCCGGCCGGGGTGCGCGCCGCCGCGGCCACGCTCGCCGCCGACGCCGTCGGCATCGCCGTGGCCCTGACCGCCTACAGCCTGCGGCTGCCGCCCTCCCCCCGGATGGTGACCGCCGTCGTGACCCTGCTGCGGGAGAACCCGCGCTTCCGTGCCTGGCTGCGCACCCGGCTCGGCGACGACCGGATGGACCTCGCGCTGGCCTGTGCCAACGCGGCCGTGCACGGCGCCGGGCAGAGCCCCACCTCGCTGGTGCTCGACGGCGCCCTGCGCGCCTGCCAGGTGGCCGAGACGGTGGCCCGCTCGGCCGCCTTCGACGCGCTGCACGACCAGCTGTGCGCTCCGCAGCGGGTCAGCCTCGCCCCGGGCGGCCCGCCCCGCCCTCCGCTGCACGTCTCCCCGGCCCAGGAGTACGCCACCCACGCCTCCACGGGCAGTGTGCTGGGCGCGGCGGCCACCCTGCTGGTCAAGCACGACGCCGCCGAGGCGGCGGAGGCGGTGCTGGCCGGTTCCCCGAAGGCCGCCCGCTACGGCCCGGCCGCCTTCCACGCCGTACTCTCCGGCGCGCTGGCCCGCGCCGGCGTACTGGTCCGCGCCCCGGAAAGGCTGCGCCAGCTGGAGATGGCCGGCACCGTCGTGTTCCACCCGGGCGCGCTGCGCACCGAGGACGGCGAGCCCGACCCGTGGGCCGAACCGGTGCTGGACGCCGCCCGCCGGGCCGGACTGCGGGTCGTACTCGTGGACGACCCGGCCCTGGAGGACTTCACCGGCCTCGCCGACCAGGTCGTCGACCCCCGCCGGCCGCTGGACGACGTGGTGTACGAGGCGCGCGGCGAGGAGGGCGCCGTCCTGGTCGTCGCGCGGGTGCGCGCGGCAGGCGAGCACGACGTCCTGGCCGCCCTGCGCGCCGCCGACATCGCCCTCGCCCTGACCGACCGGGACGGCGCGATCGTCTGGGGCGCGGACCTGCTCGCGCTGCACGGCCTGCCCGACGTCTGGCGGGTCCTGACCGCGATCCCGGCCGCCCGCCGGGTCGGCCGCCGCGCCCAGACACTGGCCCGTTCCGGCGCCGCGCTGTCCGGGCTGCTCGTCGCCGTCGGCGAGTCCGGCCGCGGGCGGGGCCGCCGGTCCCTGCTGCCGGGGCTGCGGCACGCGCCGGTCGACGCGAGCGCCGCCTCCGCGCTGCTGTCCGGGGTGCGCGCCGCGCTCGGCGTGGCGGCGGCCCGCGCCCCGCACCCGCGACCCCGGGTGCACTGGCACGAGCTGGACGCGGACGAGGCCCGGGACCGGCTGGCCCGGGAACCGGCCGCCGACACCGGGTCCGCCGCGCTGACCACCCGGGTGCGCAAGGCGGCCAAGGGTGTCGTCGCGCATCCGGCCGCCGCGCCCGTCCGCTGGACCTACCGGCTCGGCCGGGCCGTCCGCAGCGAACTCCAGGACCCGCTCACCCCCGTGCTGGCCGTCGGCTCGGCGGCCTCCGCGATCCTCGGCTCCGTCGTGGACGCGCTGCTCGTCGTCGGCGCCCTCGATCTGAACGCCCTGGTCGGCGGCCTCCAGCGGCTGCGGGCCGAACGGGCGCTGTCCGGACTCGTCGCCGAACAGAAGCAGAAGGCCCGCCTGGTGCCGCCGCAGTCCGAGGCCCCGGCCGGCGGCACCCGCACCGTGGAGGCTGGCCGGCTGCGGCCCGGCCAGGTCATCGAGCTCAAGACGGACGACGTGGTGCCCGCCGACGCCCGGCTGCTGTGGCAGGAGGGCCTGGAGGTGGACGAGTCCGCGCTCACCGGCGAGTCGCTGCCGGTGGAGAAGCAGACCGCCCCCACCCCGCACGCCGCCGTGGCCGACCGGCGCTGCATGGTCTTCGAAGGGACGACGGTGGTGGCGGGGGAGGCCCGGGCCATCGTGGTCGACACCGGCGACCGCACCGAGGCCGCCCGCGCCGTCCACCTCGCCGCGCGCACGCCCCCGGCCGGCGGAGTGCAGGCCCGGCTCCAGGAGCTGAGCCGCAAGGCGCTGCCGCTGACCCTGGGCGGCGGTGCCGCGGTGACGGGCCTGGCGCTGCTGCGCGGCACCGCGATCCGCGAGGCGGTCAGCGGCGGGGTGTCGGTGGCCGTGGCCGCCGTACCGGAAGGGCTGCCGCTGGTGGCGACGGTCGCCCAGCTGGCCGCGGCCCGCCGGCTGAGCCGGGGCGGTGTCCTGGTGCGCACCCCGCGCACGCTGGAGGCGCTGGGCCGCATGGACACCATCTGCTTCGACAAGACCGGCACGCTCACCGAGAACCGGCTGCGTCTGGTGCGCACCGCGGACACCGAGGGCGAGGTCCACGCCGTGGACGACGCCGGCGCCGAGAGCACCGTACGGGCCGCCGCGCGGGCCTGTCCGCAGCTGGACGGCGGCTCCGGCCGGCCGGTGCACGCCACCGACGAGGCCGTGCTCGCCGCGGCCCCGCCCGACCCGGTCTGGTCGCAGCTCGCCGACCTGCCGTTCGAGGCCGCGCGCGGGTACGCCGCCGCCGTCGGCCGGGTCGGGGACGGCCCGCCCGTACTGGTGGTCAAGGGCGCCCCGGAGACCGTCCTGCCCGCCTGCGCCGGGCTGCCGGAGCACGCCTCCGACACCGCCCACGCGCTGGCCGGGGACGGCCTGCGGGTGCTCGCGGTGGCCCAGCGGCGGCTCGACGCGGCCGAGCAGGAGGACGAGGCCCTCGAACGGCCGCTGGAGAACCTGGAGTTCATCGGCCTGCTGGCGCTGTCCGACGTACCGCGCGAGACCTCCACGGCATTGGTGAGCGCGCTCCACGGGGCGGGCGTACGACCGGTGATGCTCACCGGCGACCATCCGCAGACCGCGCGGGCCATCGCCGCCGACCTGGGCTGGCCCGCGGACACCGTGGTGGTCACCGGCGACGAGCTGGCCGCCGCCGACCGCGCGGCCCGGGCCCGGATGCTGCGCGACGCGGGCGTGGTGGCCCGGGTGGCGCCCGAACAGAAGCTCCAGGTCGTGGAGGCGCTGCGGGACGCCGGCCGGGTGGTCGGCATGGTTGGCGACGGCGCCAACGACGCCGCGGCGATCCGCGCGGCGGACATCGGCGTCGGCATCAGCGCCCGGGGCTCGGCCGCCGCCCGCAACGCGGCGGACATCGTGCTCACCGACGACGATCTGACGGTCCTGGTCGACGCGGTCGGCGAGGGCCGTGCCCTGTGGCACAGCGTGGCCGACGCCATCGCCATCCTCATCGGCGGCAACGCGGGCGAGGTCGGCTTCGGCATCATCGGGACCCTGCTGTCCGGGCGGGCGCCGCTGTCGACCCGGCAGATGCTGATGGTCAACCTGTTCACCGACCTCTTCCCGTCGATGGCCGTGGCGGTGACGGAGAAGGAGGACGGGCATGTCGGGCAGGGCACGGTCCGGGCGCGGGGCGGGTCGCCGGAGGACGCCTCCGCGGTGCTGGGCGCACCCCTGCTGCGGCAGATCCGGCACCGGGCGCTGACCACCTGTCTGGGCGCGGTCACGGCCTGGCTGATCGGCCGCTTCACCCCGGGCACCGCCCGCCGCTCCAGCACCATGGCCCTGTGCGGGGTGGTCGGCACCCAACTGGTGCAGACCCTGCTCGACCGGCGGGACAGCCGGCTGGTGCGGGTGACCGTGCTGGGCTCCGCGCTGGCGCTCGTCGCCGTGGTCCAGACCCCGGTCGTCAGCCGCGCGTTCGGCTGCACCCCGCTCGGCCCGTTCGCGTGGGCCGGCGTCGTACTCGCGATCGCCCTGGCCCTGGCGGGCCAGCGGACCCTGCCACGCCTGGAGCAGACGGTGGGACGACTGCTGCCGACGAGGTGACGGCCGGTGGATCCAGGGCCGGACTGTCGGAGTCGGCCCGCCCAGCGGGTACGCCCCCTCGAACCCGGAGCCGGACCGGGCAGCGGGTACGGGCGTCGGTCCCGGAGTCGGTCCGCCCAGCGGGTACGGGCGTCGGACCCCGAGCCGGGCCGCCCAGTGGGTACGGCCGTCAGAACCGGGACCGGGTTCAGACCGACCGGTGGTACTGGATCGGCACCCGGATCTCCGCACCCAGTTCGCGGGCGGTCTGCCGGGCCCAGGACGGGTTGCGCAGCAGCTCGCGGCCGAGCAGGATCACGTCGGCCTCGCCGTTCGCCACGATCTTCGCCGCCTGCGCGCTGTCGGTGATCAGCCCGACCGCGCCGACCGGCAGCGGCGTCTCGGCCTTCACCCGGGCGGCGAACGGCACCTGGTAGCCCGGCCCGGTCGGGATGCTGACGCCGTTCGCGTTCCCGCCGGTGGAGACGTCGAGCAGGTCCACGCCGTGGGCGAGCAGGTCACGGGCGAAGCGGACCGTGTCGTCCGGAGTCCAGCCGCCCTCGTCCAGCCAGTCGGTGGCGGAGATGCGGAAGAGCACCGGCTTCTCCGCGGGCCACACCTCGCGGACGGCGTCCACGACCTCCAGGGCGAACCGGGTGCGGTTCTCGTACGAGCCGCCGTAGGCGTCCGTGCGGTGGTTGGAGTGCGGGGAGAGGAACTCGTTGACCAGGTAGCCGTGGGCGCCGTGGATCTCCACGGCCTCGAAGCCCGCGGCCAGCGCGCGGCGCGCGGCGGCGGCGAACTGCCCGATGACCTCCTGGACCTGATCAACCGTCAGTTCGGTCGGCACCGGGTGGTGTGCGTCGAACGGCACCGCGCTCGGGGCGAGCGGCTGCCAGCCGTGCGCCTCCGGTCCGACGGGCCCGCCGCCCTTCCAGGTCCGCTCGGTCGACGCTTTGCGTCCAGCGTGACCGAGCTGGACGGCCGGTACGGTGCCCTGCTCGGCGAGGAAGCGGGTGATCCGCCGGAAGGCCTCCACCTGGGTGTCGTTCCACAGTCCGAGGTCGTACGGGGAGATCCGGCCCTCGGGGGCGACCGCGGTGGCCTCCGTCACGATCAGCCCGGTGCCGCCGGCCGCCCGCGCCGCGTAGTGCGCGAAGTGCCAGTCGTGCGGTACGCCCGCGAGCGGACCCGCCGGCTCGGCCGAGTACTGGCACATCGGCGCCATCCACACCCGGTTCGGGATGGTCACTTCGCGCAGGGTGAGGGGCTCGAAGAGCGCGGACATGACGGACTCCATTTCGTCGCGGACGGCTTGTGCTCTCGTACGATACTCATCGTACTACGAGGAACATGAAACTACGATGAGTGTCAAACTAGATGAGTGTCAAACTAGATGGGTGTCACACCATGGGGGATCTCGTACGATGGCCATCGAAGAAGTCCCGCGACGAAGGGCGGACGCCGTGACCGAGACAGCCGCCACCGGCCGCGCGCTGACGCACCCGGACCGTGCGGACATCCGGCTGGAGTCCGTGCTGCACGCGCTGTCGGACCCGATGCGCTTGCAGATCGTGCGCGAACTGGCCGCGAAGGAAGCGGAGTTGACCTGTTCGCAGTTCGACTTGCCGGTGACCAAGTCCACCACCACGCACCACTTCCGGGTGCTGCGGGAGAGCGGGGTCGTCCGGCAGGTCTACCGGGGCACGGCCAAGATGAACGGGCTGCGCCGGGACGATCTAGACAGCCTTTTCCCGGGGCTGCTCGACAGCCTCCTCGCCGCGGCCGACCGGCAGGCCGCCCGGCTCGGCGACACCGGCCGGACCCCGGTCGGCGGCTGAACCGGCCTTCCCCGGAAGGTGGTTGAAGAGCAGGTTCAGTACGATCGCGGACAGGCAGCCCGCGCTGATGCCGCTGTTCATCACCGTCTGGAACCAGTCGGGGAACTTCGCGTACAGCGTCGGCACGCCCACCGGCAGCGTGCCGATCGCCACCGAGACGGCCACCACGGTCAGGTTGCCGTTGCCCCGGAAGTCGACCCTGCTCAGCGTCCGCAGCCCGCTCGCCGCCACCGTCCCGAACATCACCAGCCCGGCCCCGCCGAGCACGGGCGCCGGGATCGCCGCTACCACCGCGCCCAGCTTGGGCAGCAGACCGAGCAGCACCAGGATGCCGCCGGCCGCCGCGACCACCCAGCGGCTGCGCACCCGGGTCATGCCGACCAGGCCCACGTTCTGCGCGTACGCCGTGTACGGGAAGGTGTTGAACACCCCGCCCAGCACGGTCGACAGACCGTCCGCGCGCAGCCCGTCGGCCAGTGTGCGCGGCTCGGCCCTCCGCCCGGTCAGCTCGCCGACGGCGATCAGGTCACCCGCGGTCTCGGTCATCGACACCAGGGCCACCACCAGCATGGACGCGATGGCGGAGACCCGGAACTCGGGCGCCCCGAAGTGGAACGGCGTGCTGATGCCGACCCAGTCGGCGTCGGCGACCCCGCCGAAGTCGGTGAACCCCAGCGGCACGGCGACCGCGAGCCCGGCCGCGATGCCGACGAGCACGGCGATCCGGGACAGGGAGGCGGGCGCGAACCGCTGCACGCCGAGCACCACGGCCAGCACGAAGCCCGCCAGCGCCAGATTCCGCGGCTCGCCGAAGTCCGCCGAACCGGCGCCGCCCGCCGCCCAGTTGCCCGCGACCGGCAGCAGTGAGACGCCGATGACCAGGATCACCGTGCCGGTCACCAACGGCGGGAAGAAGCGCAGCAGCCTGCCGAAGACCGGCGCCAGCAGTACGATCGCCAGCCCGGCGACGATGACGGAGCCGTAGATCGCGGGCAGCCCGCCGTCCGTCGTCCCGATGAGCACCATCGGCGACACGGCCGCGAAGGTGCATCCCTGCATGACCGGCAGCCGCACCCCGAACCACCGGAAGCCGACGCACTGGATCAGCGTGGCGACCCCGCACACCAGCAGGTCCGCGGTGATCAGATACGCCAGGTCGGCGGGTGACAGCCGCATCGCGCCGCCCACGATCAACGGCACCGCGACGGCGCCCGCGTACATCGCGAGCACATGCTGGAGTCCGAAGGCGGCCAGTTGCCGGGCGGGGGGAACTTCGTCGACGGGGTGCACGTCTGCGGTCGTGGCCATGAGGTCTCCATCTGCGGCGGACAGGGGTGGGATCGAAACAGCCCGACAGCCGGACATCGGCACAGCCGGGCAGCCGGGCAGCCGGACATCCGCACAGCCGGACAGGAGGAGACCGTAAGTGTCTTGAACAGTTTGTTGATTTCAGGCCTGTTGCCGCTGTGTGTCCCGCCTCCCGGGCACGCCCGCTCCGCTACGACGTACGACGCCTAAGGCACCCGGGCCGCCGCGAGCAGCGCGTCCCAGTCGGCCAGCTTGACCACGCTCCGGCCCAGCCGCGCCCCCAGCTCGGCCTCGGCCCGCTCGATCGCCAGCCAGCCGTCCCAGGGCACGGGCTCGACGCCGGCCGCCCGCAGCGCGGTGACCGGATCCGCCGGCATGTCCGCGCGGGCGAGGGCGGGGGCGTCCGCGAGCAACGAGGTCACCGTCTCCTTGGCACAGGGCCGGTTGGTGCCGATGACCCCGGTCGGGCCGCGCTTGATCCACCCCGCGACGTACTCGCCCGGCGAGGGCACGCCGTCGCGCAGGACGCGTCCCTCGTGGTGCGGGACCGTGCCGCTCACGGCGTCGAACGGCAGGCCCTCCAGGGGCACTCCGCGATAGCCCACCGAGCGCAGCACCAACTGCGCGGGCACGTCCTCGTACCGGCCCGTGCCCCGCACGCCGCCCCGGTCGTCCGGTGCCGTGCGCTCGAAGCGGACGGCACCCACCCGGCCGTCGGCTTCGAGCAGTTCCACCGGGCGCAGGAAGAACCGCAGCCGGATCCGCCGGCCGGCCGTCCCGACGGGCCGTGCCGCCCAGTCGCGCAGCACCTCCACATTGCGGCGCTGTCCGGCCGGCAGCGCGCCGGGGTCGGCCGGGTCGAGGGCCAGGTCGCCCTTGTCCACGGTCACCTCGGTGCCGGGCAGCCCGCCCAGCTCGCGCAGTTCCTTGGTGGTGAAGCGGGCCTGTGCCGGGCCGCGCCGGCCCACCATGTGCACCTCGGTGAGCCCGCTCGCCGCCAGCGCGTCCAGCGCGGCCTGCGGCATGTCCGTGCCGCGCAGCTCCGCCGCGCCCCGGACCAGCATCCGGGCGACGTCCACCGCGACATTGCCCACCCCGACCACCACCGCCGACCGCACCCCGCGCAGGAAGTCCGCGCCGGCCGCGTCCGGATGCGCGCTGTACCAGGAGACGAACTCGGTCGCCGAGAAGCTGCCCGGCAGATCCTCGCCGGGGATCCCCAGCCGCCGGTCGGCGGCGGCGCCCACGCAGTACACCACCGCGTCGTACAGCTCCCTCAGCCGCGCCACCGGCAGGCCGCCGGGGTCGCCCACGCGCACCCCGCCGAGGAACCGCACCCGCTCGTGCTCCAGCACCGTCCGCAGGCTGCCCTGGAGGGACTTGATCTTCTCGTGGTCGGGTGCGACGCCGTAGCGGACCAGGCCGTAGGGGCACGGCAGCCGGTCCAGGACGTCCACCAGGATTCCCGGATCACGCTGGACCAGGCTCTGGGCGGTGTAACACCCGCTCGGCCCGGATCCGACGACGGCGACACGCAGCACAGCGGTACTCCTTGCCCGCAGGAGGGGCGCGTGGACGCTTCCAGCATGGCACCGCGGGGCCCTGGTGGGCAGGGCCGCTGGAGTGATCCGGACGCGTACGCGCTCGTCAGGAGGCGTGATCGTGTGACTACACCGCGTGCCCGCTTGCCCCGGCTCGCCTGAGAACGACCACCGCCCCGCCAGGGACCACTTCCCGCCAGGGACCGCCGTCCCCGTCATAGAGCGCCGGTCCTCTCGAAGGCCGCCGGTGCGCTCAGGCCCGCTCCCGCCGTTCCGGCCGTTCCGGCCGTTCCCCCGTCGCGAAGAACCGGGACAGGTCCTCGTCCCCCGCCCCCGCGTCCGGCGCGCTCTCCGGGGGAAGGCCCATCTCCCAGTCCAGCCCGTACCGTTGGAACAGCTCGGCCCGCAGCGCCGGTACGGGCATCGGCACGCCCGGCACCAGCGCCGCGTACACCGCGCCCATCAACAACGCCCGCAGCAACGGGTAGTCGGCCGAGACCGTCTGCGAACCGTAGCGGGCCACGGTCTCGCCGAGCAGCTCCGCCAGCCGGCGCTGCTCCGGGCACTGCACGAAGCCCTCGGCCTGGAGCAGGCCCGCCATGTGCTGCCGCATCAGCACCGGCCGGTCCCGGGCGAGGCCCAGGATCGCGTCGATGGCCCGGGCCAGCCGCTCCCGGCCGTCCTCGGTGCGCGGCTCCCGTTCCAGCGCCTCCTCCAGTGTGCGGTGCATCAGCCGGTGGACGGCGGACTGCACCAACTGGCGCTTGCCGGGGAAGTAGTACGACACCAGTCCGCGTGCCGAACCGGCCCGGTCGGCGATGTCGCCCAGTGTCGTGGCGTCGAACCCGCGCTCGCCCACCAGTTCGACGGCGGCCTGCAACAGCCGTTCCCTGGAACGCCGCCGCAATTCTTCATTGACCGAAGCGCTGCGCGGGGACATCCTGTAACTCCTGCGTTGACTGGCTGCCAGCCAACTATACTCAACGCATCGGGGCACCCGTGTGCTTGGGGCTGCCCGGAACAGCCGTCCGTCTGGGGCGACGCGGGGGATCGTCTCAGACGGACGGCACGGGCGCCAGACATCCGGCGCGCGCGCTCAGATCACCAGGTCCAGTACCGGCAGCAGTGCGTCCGGGCGCTCGGAGACCGGCAGATGGTCCACGAAGTGGACCCGGCAACCGAGCGCGGCGGCGCCGCCGTCCGCCGCCCTGCTGTCACCGACCATCACCACCCGCCGCGGATCCGCCCCGAGCGCCTCGCAGGCGACCGAGAACAGCCGCGGATCGGGCTTCTGTACGCCGTGTTCGTACGACAGCGCATAGGTGTCCACGTAACGGTCGAGCCCGTGCGCGCGGAACACCGGGCGCGGATCCCAGCCGATGTTGCTGACCACGCCGACGCCGATCCCGCGCTCGCGCAGGGCGCGCAGCACCTCGGGAGCGTCCGGGTACGGGGTCCAGGCGGCCGGTGTCATGTGCCGCTGGTACAGGGCGTCGTGCAGGGCGGGATCCGGCAGCGGCACCCGGCGGGACAGTCCCGTGTACGCGGCCCGGTGCAGTGCCGCGCTCTCGTCCCGGACCGCCCAGGTGCCGGCCAGGTCCGCCGGCACCTCCGCCGGCGCCGCGCCCCCCGGCAGAGCGCCGGCCTCCTCCAACGCCCCTGCCAGTCGGGCCACTTCGGCCTCGGGAAGGGCGTGTCCGGTCTGGGTCAGTACCGCGCGCAGCCAGGACTCGGTGGACTCGACGCGGAACAGCGTCCCTGAGAAATCGAACAACACGGCGGTCACGCGCGCGACTTTACCCGCGCCGGCCCGCCGGGGTCCCCCGTCGGTGCCGCGGCCACTCGTACACCAGCACCGCCAGCGCCACCAGCAGCGCGCCGAACAGCCACCCGCCGAGCACGTCCGAGGCCCAGTGGACGCCCAGCCAGACCCGGGTGACGCCCACTCCGGCCACCGAGACGACCGCCGCCGCCACCGCCGTACGCCACAGCGCGCGGCCCGCGCCACGGCGGCGCAGCAGCCACAGCAGCAGGCCGCAGACCACGGTCGCGGTCAGCGCGTGACCGGACGGGAAGGCCGCGTAGTGGGCGGAGTCGACGGGGTCCGGCCAGACCGGGCGGGGGCGGCCGACAGCCGCCTTCACCGACTGCTGCACGATCGCCGCCAGCGCGACGGCGACCGCCAGCCACAGCGCGGTCCACCAGGCCGCGCGGCGCCAGACCAGCCACCCGGCCGCCGCCGCGCACACCAGGCGCATGGTCAGCGGGTCCCACACCCAGTCCGTCAGCACCCGGCACGCCTGCGTCAGCGCCCGGTCGCGCACCGCCCAGCGGTGGGCGGTGCGGGCGATGTCGCCGTCCAGCGTGACCAGCGGGTGCCAGCGCACCGCGACCAGGACGAGCAGCAGGACCGAACAGGCCCCGAGCGCCACGGCGGCCCGGGCGGCCGTGCGGTGCGATGGCGGGGAGCCGGAGGCCTCCGGTGGCGGGGCGCCGGAGGAGGGCGGTGGCTGCGGCGGGGGAGTGGTGGGGCGATCGCGCATGCCGCGATCTTTGTGGATACGGCGGCCGCGGCCAAGTCCGGCATGACCGGAGGCATGACCGGAGACGGACGGAGGCTTGCGGGCGGGGGGGCGCGAGCCGCACCTCGGCGCCCGCACCTCCGGGCACCAGGGGCGGCCGGCCCGCCGGCCCTGCCGTCCTCACCTCGCCGCCGGCCCCGCCGTCCTCACATCGCCAGCGCCGCCGCCGTCCTCACATCGTCAGCAGCATCGCCACCATGCCCATCCCCATCGACAGCCGGCACGCCCGGGCCAGTTCCGGGCGGTCGCCCCAGCGGTCCGGCGCGGGGGCGGCCAGGGGAGCGGCGGCGGGCACCAGCCGGGCGCCGGAGAGCAGTACATAGCCGGTGAAGTAGAGCAGCAGGGCGCCGGTCAGCAGGGGTGTGCCGGTGCCGCCGTGCCCGTGGTGGGCGGCGGGCGGGGCCCCGGCCATCGCCATCGCCATGTAGACCATCGCCGCGCTGCCCACCAGGTGGTGGAGATGACCGAGGCCGCCGCGCACGGCCCACAGCGCGCGCAGCGCCGCCGCGCCGAACACGGCCGCGTACACCGGCCACGCCCACCCCGGCGGCGTGAACACCGCCGCCGGTACGGCCATCGCGGCCATGCCGAAGCCCATCAGCGCCTCGCCGCCCGCGGCCCGGCGCTGCTCCGTCACGGCGCTGCGCATCCGCAGCAGGCAGTAGGTCCCGGTCATCGCGCACAGCGCCACCAGCAGCCAGGCGGTCGACACCGGTCCGTGCATGCGCACCTCCCGCTCGACGGTCGCTCCGGAAAGGCTCCGGACCCGCTTTCCAGGGACGCCATGCCCCGCGGCGGCGGAGCACACGCGAGCGCAAGGGGGTGCGCGGGGAGCATCCGGGGGAGCACGCGCCGTCACGCCCTGGCCGCGCCATTATTTTACGAGTAAAACACGTGTTAACTTTGACGATATGAGCAGTGCGACCCCCCACCGTCTTCCCCTCGCCGGAGCGCTCCGCCTCGGCCGCCCCTCCGATATCTGGTTCAAGCCCGCGCTGAGCGTGGTCATCGCGGTCGCCCCGCCCAACCTGACGCTTCTCGCACTCGGCCGGCTCGACCTCGCCATGTACACGATGGCGGGTTCGCTGTGCGCGCTCTACGGCCACAACCGGCCCTACGCCGCCCGCGCCCGCACGCTGGCCCTGGTGGTGCTCGGCATGGTCGGCGGCCTTGCCGTGGCCCTGCTCGCCTCGGCGCTGACCACCGACCCCGTGGTCCTCGTCACCGTCGGCGCCGCCCTCGCGGCCGTCCAGAAGACGGTCTGCGACGCCACCCGGGTCGGACCGCCCGGCAACGTGGTCCTCACCTTCATCAGCTCCGCCTCGCTCTTCGCCCCGCAGACCCTCGGCCGGCTGCCGGGGCACATCGGGCTGGCCCTGGCCGCCGGTGCCTGGGCCTGGCTGGTCTGCATGGCACCCGGGCTGCTGCGCCCGCACGGCCCCGAGCGCCGGGCCACCGCCCAGGCCCTGAACGCCGCCGCCGCGTACGCCGGCACCCGCGGCACCGGCGACGGCCACGCCCGGGCCCGCGCCGCCTGCGCCGCCGCGATCCACGCCGCCTGGCAGTCGCTGCTCGCCGCCGGGGCCCGTCCCGACACCACCCGGCGCGCCCTCGAACACCTCCTGGTCCGCGCCGAGGTCGCCCTCGCCGCGCCCGCCGACACCGACCCCGAGCGGCTGCGCGGCTGGGCCCGCGCCCTGCGCGGCACCGGCCGCATCCCGCGCGTCGCGCCGACGGGGGCGTCCGCCGACGAACTGCTCGGCGTCGCCGTCGAACAGTCCCTGCTGCCCCGCTCGCTCCGGCACCGCGTCGCGCCCCTCGCCCCGCTGGCCGTACGCACCGCGCTCGGCTGCGCCCTCGCCGGGTACGCCGCCCTCGCCCTCGGCGTCGGCCGCCCCTACTGGGCGCTGGTCACCGCCGCGTCCCTCTACCAGGCCAACGTCACCCTCACCTGGAGCCGGGCCGTCCAGCGAGTCGTCGGCAACCTGGTCGGCGTCCTCGTCTTCGCCGCCCTCGCCCCGTTGCCCCACCTGCACCCCGCCGCCCTGGTGCTGGTCTCGCTGGCCCTCAACTTCGGCGCCGAGGCGCTGATCGGCCGCAACTACTGGCTGGGCAGCGTCTGCGTCACCCCGATGGCGCTGCTCATCACCGAGTTCGCGCGCAGTCAGGACGCGGCCGACCTGATCACCGACCGGGTCGTGGACACCCTCATCGGCGCACTGGTCGGCTTCGCCGCCGCCGTCGCCGTCACCAACCGGCGCGCCGGCGCCCGCCTGGACCACGCGCTGACCGCCGCCGAGCGCGCCCGCGAGCACGCCGCCCGTCTGCTCGCCGAGCCGCACCCGGAGCCCCGTGCCCTGGAGTCCGCCCGCCGCACCCTGGCCGCCGCCCTGGTCGAACTGCGCGCCACGGCCGACGCCGCCGCCGGCGAGTGGTGGCAGCGGGCCCTGCCCGAGGAGCGGGTCGTGCTCACCGAGCAGGCCGGACACCGTACGCTCGCGGCGACGGTACGGCGCCAGGGGCTCGTGCCGCGGGACCGGGACGCGGACCCGGGCCGGACGCCCGACGGCGACCGGGACCAGGACAGCCAGGACAGCGGCAGGACGACGGAGGACATACGGCCATGACGGCGACGAACGGCGGACCGATGCCCGCAAGCGACGCGACCGGAGACCGGCCCGGGGCCGGCCCCGGACCCGCGCGCGGCGACACCGTCTCCGCCGTCGTCCGCCAGTGGCAGGCCGTCCACCCCGAGCTGGACACCGGGCCGATGGAGATCATCGGCCGGATCAACCGCTGTGCGGCCCTGCTCCAGCAGGCGGAGGACGCCCCGCTGCGCCGGGCCGGCCTGAGCCGCGCCGAGTTCGACCTGCTCGGCGCGCTGCGCCGCACCGGCCACGAACTGACCCCGGGGGAGCTGGCCCGGGAGACCTTCTCCTCCGGGGCCGCCGTCACCAAGCGGCTCAAGCAGCTGACCGAGCGCGGCCTGGTCGAACGGCGCGGCGACACCCGCGACCGGCGGGTGGCCCACGTCCGGCTCACCGACGCCGGCCGCGGCCTGGTCGACGGCATCCTGCCCGACCAGCTCGCCTACGAGACGGCCGTACTGTCCGTCCTGCCCCCCGGGGACCAGGGCGAACTGGCCGGGCTGCTCGCCGAGTTGCTCGGCCGCCTGGAGGGCCGGATGGGCGCGCTGCGGGCCTGACCGGCCGGACGTCACAGGACGTCGTGCACGGTACGGCGGTATGTGGAGCGGCGGTCGGTGATGTCCGGCCACCTGTCGCCGTACACATTGCGGGTGATGGGCTCCTCCCGCAGGAAGTCGTGCGGGAAGCCCAGCGGGACGGCGCTCACCTCGTCCAGGCGGGCGCGCGCGTCCGCGTCGAGCCGGACCCCGGTGCACCCGAGGTTGTCCACGAGCTGCTCCGGCCGGGTGGCCGACACGAGCGGTACGACGTTCCCGGGCCGGCCCAGCAGCCAGGCCAGGGCCACCTGCGCCGGGCTCCAGCCGCCCGCCTCGGCGATCTCCACGACCGCGCCGACGACGTCCTCCTCCCACGCCGCGGGCCGCACGTCCAGCCGGTCCAGCCGCCCCGTCCCGCCGCGCCGGTACTTCCCGGTGAGCCGGCCCGCCGCCAGCGGCGCCCAGGCGAACACGGCGAGGTCGAACGCCCGGGCCTGCGGCAGCAGTTCACGCTCCGGGGTGCGCTCCAGCAGGCTGTAGCGCAGCTGCGAGCCCGCGAAGCACGTCCAACCGCGCAGCTCGGCAAGGGTGTTGGCCTGCGCGATCTCCCAGGCCGGCCAGTCCGAGACGCCCACGTAGAGCACCTTGCCCGCGCGGACGACGTCGTCCAGGGCGCGCATCACCTCCGCCACCGGGGTGAAGTTGTCCCGGGCGTGCACCCACAGCACGTCGAGCCGGTCGGTGCGCAGCCGGCGCAGGCTGTCCTCGACCGACCGGACGAGGTTCGCGCGGTGGTTGCCCGCCGCGTTGGGGTCGCCGTCACGGGTGCCGCAGGTGTACTTGCTCGCCAGCACGAACCGGTCGCGGCGCCCGGCGAGCAGCTCGCCGAGGATCCGCTCGGCGCTGCCGGAGGTGTAGTTGTTCGCGGTGTCGACGAAGTTGCCGCCCGCGTCGGCGTAGACGTCGAGGATCCGGGCGCTGGTGTCCTTGTCGGCGCCCCAGCCCCAGTCCTCACCGAAGGTCATGGTGCCCAGCGCCAGCTCGCTGACGCGCAACCCGGTCCGTCCGAACAGCGTGTACCGCACGGGTGTCTCCCTCTTCGCAGGTGAGGCGAGCGAACTCGCCGACGATGCGAGCGAACTCGCAGGTGCTGCGGGTGACGCTAGAAGCTGGAGCGCCCTCGAAGGCAAACACCCGCCCGGCCGCCGGACGCCCGGCCGCACGGCCGTACGGCCCGCGCAGGTGCCCGGTGAACGGTGAAGCCGCCGCCGTCCCCGGGCATGTGCGCGGCCCGGCCTCAGATCCCGGGCCGGTACCGCAGCGGATGGTCCGCCGGGATCTCCACCAGGACGATCGGCGTGCCGTCCGGATCGCTGATCCACATCTCGACCAGGCCCCAGGGCTCCTTCACCGGGGGCCGCACGATCTCCACGCCCCGCGCCCGCAGCTCCTCGCACGCGGCCGCCGCGTCCGCGACCTGCAACCACAGCCGTACCGCGGGCGAGGGCGGGTCCTCGGACCGGCCGGACAGCTCCAGGAAACCGCCGCCGAGGAAGTAGACCGTGCCGCGCTCGGGGCCGGTCCCGAACTCGCGGTAGACGGACAGGCCCAGCTGCTCGCCGTAGAAGGCGCGGGAGCGTTCGGGATCGGAGGGCCGGAGCAGGGTCCGGCTGCTGAGTACATGCACCATGCAGCAGGGTTACCCTCTTCGGTGCCCCGGCCACGCCCCAGATCGGAGACCACCGTCATGGACACCCCCGCCACCGGACTCACCTTCCGCGACGCCACCGACGCCGACGTGGACGCCCTCGTCGCGCTCGTCGAGTCGGCGTACCGGGGGGACGACAGCCGGGCCGGGTGGACCACCGAGGCGGACATCCTCCAGGGGCAGCGGACCGACCCCGAGGGGGTGCTGGAGGTGATCAAGTCGCCGGACAGCCGGCTGCTCACCGTGGAGCGGGACGGCCGGATCGTCGCCTGCTGCCAGCTGGAGCACCGCGGCGACCACGCCTACTTCGGCATGTTCGCGGTGAGCCCCGCCCTGCAGGGCGCGGGCCTCGGCAAGGCCGTCCTGGCGGAGGCCGAGCGCCGGTGCCGGCAGGCCTGGGGCGTCGGGGAGATGCACATGACGGTCATCGCCGTGCGCGAGGACCTGATCGCCTGGTACGAACGCCGCGGCTACCGCCGTACGGGACGGATGTCCCCGTTCCCGTACGGCGACGAGCGCTTCGGCATCCCGCTCCGCGACGACCTGGAGTTCGAGCTGCTGGTCAAGAAGCTCACCTGAGGGGGCGACAGCCGGTTCACGCCGCGATCGCCGACGGCTACGCCGTGAAGCGGCCCGTGCGCTTGATCTCCGGGTAGTCGGTCGTCGCCCCGTCCAGCTCCAGGGCGCGGACCAGGCGCAGCTGCTCCTGCGTGTTGACCACCCAGCCGAGGATCCGCAGCCCCGAGGCGCGCGCGTGCTCCACGACCTCCAGGGTGAGCCGGCGGATGTTCAGACACACGGTCGCGGCGCCCGCGGCGACGGCGCGGTCCACCACCTCGGTGCCGTAGCGGCTCGCGACCAGCGCCGTCCGCACCCCCGGCACCAGCCGCGCGATCTCGGTGATCGCCTCGTCGTGGAACGAGGACACCTCCACCCGTGTGGTCAGATCCCGCGCGCGCATCACCTCGGCCAGCGCCCGGGCCGCCGCCACATCCTTGATCTCCGCCTGCAGCGGCGCGCGCACCGCCTCCAGCACCTCCTCGAACACCGGCACCCGCTCCCCGCGGCCCGCGTCCAGGGCGCGCAGCTCCGCGAGGGTCTTCTCGGCGATCGGCCCGGAGCCGTCGGTGGTGCGGTCCACCTCCGCGTCGTGCATGACGACCAGGGCGCCGTCCTTGCTCAGGTGCAGATCGAGTTCGATCAGGTCCAGGCCGGCCCGCTGCGCGGCGACGAAGGAACGAAGGGTGTTCTCGGGCTCGACGCCCATGACCCCGCGATGACCGATGGTAAGGAAGTTCAAGGTTCGACTCGCTTCCGTCGACGGCGGCTCGGCGACGCGCGGACCGACGGACCCGTGCCGGAACGTCGACGTCCACGCGGCAAGGCCGCAGCCTAATGGCCGGGCCGTGCGATGGACCCGCGGCTACACCGGGCATTCGGGAACCGGGGCAAGCGACGGTTGGCCGGTAACCGCCTTGGCCGTCACCCTCCCGTGGGCGCGTCCGCCGTCGCTTGACACTCCGGTGCGCCGTCGCGCGGGGGAGCGTGCGCCGGCAGTGGAAGTGAGCGCCGTCACGGTTTACGGCAGGAAAAACATTGGTGACCATGGGGGCGGACAGAATAATTTCCCGCCCTCGGTCTTGCTGAGAGAAACAGGGTACGCATACGGTATCCATACGCGAGGTTCTCCGGTGGAGGATGGGACATGACGGAAATTCTTGTGCAGGCAGGCGCGGAAGGGCGGATTCCTTCGCCGACGAGGGTGGTCGAGCACCCGGCCTGGGCCGTGCTCAAGGATGCCGTGGAGCAGATCCGGCCATGGCAGTCGAAGGACGGATCGATCGACTTCGATGCCGAGGGTGCCCCGCGGCGGGCCGACGCCGAGGCGGCCGTCGACCGCGTCGCCGACGCGGTCGAGCGGCTCTCCCCGCTGGTCCCGCACGACGCCGTCTACCACCAGGCCCTCGTGAAGGATCTGCGCCGCTGGGCCGAGGGCGGCTTCGAGGTCCCCGACTTCCTCGACTCGCTGCTGGCCTTCCAGCCCGCCGCGCACCGTGTGGACGGCCTCCAGCACCTGGTCGTGTTCCCGATGTACACCCAGAACGGCAACCCGGACCGCAATCTGGAGGCGGTCGTGCTGCGCATGGTCTGGCCGGACTGGCTGGCCGAGCTGGAGCGCACCCGATACGACAACCCGCTCTTCTGCGGCATCAGCTTCGAGGACTTCACCTCGGGCTACGACACCAACTCCGCCGTCCTCTTCCCGGAGACCATCGCGGTCCGGGAGGCGCCGGAACGTTTCTCCTGGGGTGGCATCTTCTGCGACCGCGAGGCCGCCCGGTTCCGCCGCGTCACCGACGCCGCCGTGGAGATCCTGGGCCTGGAGCTGCCCGAGGACATCGCCGCGATGGTCCACGACCAGAAGCGCTGCGAAGAGGCCTTCGTGCTCTGGGACATGGTCCACGACCGCACCCACAGCCACGGCGACCTGCCGTTCGACCCGTTCATGATCAAGCAGCGCCAGCCGTTCTGGATGTACGGCCTGGAGGAGCTGCGCTGCGACCTCACCGCCTTCAAGGAGGCCGTGAAGCTCCAGGCGGACGGCGTGCCGCAGGCCCGTGACGTGCAGTACGCGGTGCTCTTCGACCGCATGTTCCGCTTCCCCGTCACCGGCGACCGCAACCGCAACTACGACGGCCTCGGCGGTCAGCTGCTCTTCGCCTACCTGCACAAGCACGACGTCATCCGGTGGACCGACAACAAGCTCTCCATCGACTGGGAGCGCGCCCCGCGGGTCACCAACCAGCTGTGTGCCGAGATCGAGAAGCTCTACCGGGACGGCATCGACCGCCCGAAGCTGGTGCACTGGTTCGCCGGCTATGAACTGGTCTCCACCTACCTCGCCCCGCACCCCGGATCCAAGTGGGCCAAGGGCCCCGACGCCCTGGACCTGACCCAGCCGCCGCGCAAGCTGGTGGACGACGTGCTTCCGGACGAGTTTCCGCTGAGCATGTTCTATGAGGCGCTGGCGAAGAAGCTGAAGAATGTGATCGCCTCCACCAAGGGCATCACGGCGGACGGCGCCGAGCGGATCGCCGCGTGAGCGACCGCGTCCACAACACTGTGCAAGAGGGGAACAACGTGGGGAACGGGAACAACGGGTCTCTCAGTGGTGCGGTGATCGCGGTGGCCGGCGCGGGCGGCCCCGCCGGACACGCGGCCCTGGTCCGGCTCGCCGAGGCGGGCGCGGTCGTCGTGGGCGCCGACAACAACCCCGAACGCCTCGCGGAGGCCGTCGACGCGGCGCGCTACGCCCGCGGCGGCGCCACGGTCACCGGCGAGACCGTCGACCTGCTCGACCCGGAGGACACCCGGGCCTGGGCCGCGCGCATCGAGCAGGACCACGGCCGGATCGACGGCCTGGTCCACCTCGTCGGCGGCTGGCGTGGCAGCGCCACCTTCGCCGACACCGACCTCGCCGACTGGGACCTGCTGGAGAAGCTGCTCGTCCGCACCGTCCAGCACACCTCCCTCGCCTTCTACGACGCCCTCCAGCGCAGCGACCGCGGCCGGTACCTGCTCATCAGCGCCGCCGGCGCGACCAAGCCGACGGCGGGCAACGCGGCGTACTCCGCGGCCAAGGCCGCCGCCGAGGCCTGGACGCTCGCCATGGCCGACGGCTTCCGCAAGGCCGGGGGCGAGCAGGGCCCGCGTTCGGCGGCTGCCATCCTGGTGGTGAAGGCGCTGGTGCACGACGCGATGCGCGCCGAACGCCCCAACGCGAAGTTCGCGGGTTTCACGGACGTCAAGGACCTGGCCGAGGCCATCGAGGGCGTCTGGAGCAAGCCCGCCGCGGAAGTGAACGGAAACCGTCTGTGGCTGACCGAGAAGCCGTGAACCCTCCCAAGACCGACGCGCGTCGCCATCACGACCCGCAGGTCCGCGGTTTCGCCAGTGACAACTACGCCGGGGCCCACCCGGAGGTGCTGGCCGCCCTGGCCCTCGCCAACGGCGGCCACCAGGTGGCGTACGGCGAGGACGACTACACCGAGCACCTCCAGCGGATTGTGCGCAGCCACTTCGGCGCCACCGCGGAGGCCTTCCCGGTCTTCAACGGCACCGGCGCCAACGTGGTCGCGCTCCAGGCGGTCACCGACCGGTGGGGCGCGGTGATCTGCGCGGAGAGCGCGCACATCAACGTCGACGAGGGCGGCGCCCCCGAGCGTATGGGCGGGCTGAAGCTGCTCACCGTGCCCACGCCCGACGGCAAGCTCACCCCGGAGCTGATCGACCGGCAGGCCTGGGGCTTCGAGGACGAGCACCGGGCCATGCCGCAGGTCGTGTCGATCACGCAGTCCACCGAACTGGGCACCCTCTACACGCCCGAGGAGATCCGCGCGATCTGCGAGCACGCCCACGCGCACGGCATGAAGGTGCACCTGGACGGCTCCCGGATAGCCAACGCCGCCGCCTCCCTGGACGTGCCCATGCGGACGTTCACCAACGCGGTCGGCGTGGACATCCTCTCGCTGGGCGGGACGAAGAACGGCGCGCTGTTCGGCGAGGCCGTCGTCGTCATCGACCAGGACGCGGTGCGGCAGATGAAGCACCTGCGGAAGATGTCCATGCAGCTGGCCTCCAAGATGCGTTTCGTCTCGGTGCAGTTGGAGGCGCTGCTCGCCAAGGACCTGTGGCTGCGCAACGCCCGGCACGCCAACGAGATGGCCCGGCGGCTCGCCGAGGGCGTGCGCGCGGTGCACGGGGTGGAGATCCTCTATCCCGTGCAGGCCAACGGCGTCTTCGCCAGGCTCCCGCACGACGTGAGCGAGCGGCTGCAGAAGCGGTTCCGGTTCTACTTCTGGGACGAGGCCGCCGGAGTGGTGCGCTGGATGTGCTCCTTCGACACCACGGAGGACGACGTCGACACGTTCGTGGCGGCCCTGAAGGAGGAGATGGCCCGCTAGGCCTCCGACTCTGCATAGTTATGCGATCGCCTGGAAAGTCATTGACTCCTGGGTGATCGCGTTTCTATGCTCTGCGGGCATGGAGCTGATCCAGAACACCGCCGACCTGTCCGCCTACCTGGCCGCGGACGAGGTCATCGACCACCATCACCCGGTGGTCCGGGAAACCGCCGCGCGTCTCGCGGCCGGAGCCGCCGACTCGTATGAATATGCGCGGGCCGCCTATGAGTTCGTACGCGACACCATCCCGCACTCCCAGGACTCCGGGGACCCGCGCGTCACCTGGCGCGCCTCCGACGTGCTGACCCTGGGCACCGGCATCTGCCACGCCAAGTCCCACGCCCTGGCCGCCCTGCTACGGGCCGAGGACATCCCCACGGCCCTGTGCTACCAGCGTCTGACCGACGACGCGGGCGGCCATCTGCTCCACGGCCTGGTCGCCGTGCGCTTCCACGGCGCCTGGCACCGGCAGGATCCCCGCGGCAACAAGCCGGGCGTGGCCGCGCGGTTCTCCCTCACCGGCGAGCGGCTGGCCTGGACCCCGGACCCGGCGGCCGGCGAGACGGACTACCCGGGCCTGTACGCCACCCCGCACCCGGCGGTCCTCACCGCCCTGCGCACGGCCCCCGACCGTCCGCACCTGTGGAAGACGCTCCCGTCGAGCCTCTGAGACTCCGTGAGCCGAAACGCCCCCGAAGGCGCGCGGGGAACCGCGCGACCGCCCCCGAACGACCCGCACCCGGGAGGCGGCCGTACTCGGGCGGCGGGTGGTCCGCATGAGCCCGGCTCGCCCCGGTGACACCCCGGCGCCGACGTGCCCGAAGGGGCGCGGGGACTGCGCGACCGGCCGTATACCACCCGCACTCGGCTACCACCCGCACCGGCACACGGCCGTACCCCGACGACGGGTGGACCGCATCTACCGGCCCCGCCTGACAGCGCACGCGAGTGCCCGCGACGGCCGAGCGCAGCGGGGCGTCACGCCTGTACGGCCCGCAGTTCCTCCGCCGTGGGCGCCGTACCGCCGAGGTGCGCGGGCAGCCACCAGGAGTCCTCCGGGCCCTTGGGGCGGCCCGGGTAGGCACGCTGCGCGGCCTCCAGCAGTTCCTGGACGCGCTCGCGCAGCCGGCGGGTGATGGCGCCGGCGTACTGGTCGCGCGGGGCCTCCACCGCCTCGCCGACCCGGACGGTGACGGGCAGGTGGCTGCGCTTGAAGTTGCGCGGCTGTCCCTTCGTCCACAGCCGCTGCGTGCCCCACACCGCCATCGGGATCAGCGGGACGCCCGCCTCCTGGGCCAGCCGGGCCGCACCCGACTTGAAGCCCTTCAGCGTGAAGGACTGCGAGATCGTCGCCTCCGGGAACAGCCCGATGACCTCGCCGGAGCGCAGCGAGTCCAGCGCGTGCGCGTACGCCGCCTCGCCCTGCCCGCGGTCCACCGGAATGTGCTTCATGCCCCGCATGAGCGGCCCGGAGATCCGGTGCCGGAAGACGGAATCCTTCGCCATGAAGCGCACCAGCCGCTTCTGCGGCAGGGCGGCCAGACCGTTGAAGATGAAGTCCAGATAGCTGATGTGATTGCTCACCAGCACGGCGCCGCCCGAGCGTGGGATGTTCTCCGACCCCCGGCAGTCGATCTTCAGATCCCAGACCTTGAACGCCGTCTTGGCGATACCGATGACGGGACGGTAGACCAGCTCTGCCATGGGCGGGGTGTGCCCTTTCTGCTCTGCTCGGGAAAGGGGGCTCCCGGCGGGAAGGTTACGCAGCCGTAGGTTTACGGCGTCTCGCAGATCGTGCCCGAAGAACGTACGGGTAGCCAGTTCTGGTGCCCCCCTAACACGAGATCCTCGTCACGTCGGCCTACATCCCACCTCGGATCTTTAGGCCCCCTTTACCTCTCCGGGGGTGCCGCCGGGAATCTTCGCGGCCCCGGAACCGGTTGTGCTGATGACGACCGGACCGGCGGCGCGCCCCCTGACGTGCCCGCCGCGACGAGCCGCGCCGGCGGCGGAACGGGAGAGTGCGGGTGGGCGGGCGCGACGACGGCAGGCGCATCGAGGCGGCCGAACTCGGCGCGGCGCTGGGGGAGCGGGCCACGCTGGTGCAGTTCTCCAGCGCCTTCTGCGCGCCCTGCCGGGCCACCCGGCGGGTCCTCGGCGAGGTCGCCGGGATGGTCCCGGGCGTGACCCACGTCGAGATCGACGCCGAGGCCCACCTGGACCTCGTACGCGCGCTGGAGATCGGCAAGACGCCCACCGTTCTGGTGCTGGACGCCGGCGGACGGGTGGTGCGGCGCGCCACCGGACAGCCCCGCAAGGCCGATGTCATAGCGGCCCTGGGCGAAGCGGTATGAGCCCCGCCCGGCACGCGGTGCGCCGTCTTCCGGATCGTGGAAGCCGCTTGACGGTACGCCTGGCCTGTCGCCAACCTGACCGCATGCCGACCGAACTCCTTCTCTACGGACGGGCCCACATCGACCTGGCCCGTACCGCGAGCGCGGGGTGTCCGGGCCGTTGAGCACCCGCGGACCCGCTCGTGACCCCCGGCAGAAGGACGAATCCATGACGGCCACGCCCGAACTCGGCACCCCCCGGACCGCCTCCCCGGAACTGCTGCGCTCCGTCTTCCGCCGGCACGCCGCCGGTGTGGCGGTGATCACCGCGCGCGGCGCCTCCGGCCCGGTCGGCTTCACCGCCACCTCCCTCACCTCCGTCTCCGCCGAACCCCCGATCGTCTCCTTCGGTATCGGCACGGGCGCCTCCAGCTGGCCCGCGATCGCCGGGACGGACCACGTCGGCGTGCACATACTCGGCGAGCACCAGAGCGACCTGGCCGCCACCTTCGCGCGCAGCGGCGCCGACCGCTTCGGCGCGCCCACCGCCTGGCGGGAGGGGCCGGAAGGGGTGCCGGTGCTGGACGGCGTACTGGCCTGGCTGGTGTGCCGGGTCGTCGGGCGCGTCCCGGCCGGCGACCACCGCATCGTGCTCGCCGAGGTCGTGCTCGGCGACCCCTCGGGCACCGGCCGCCCGCTCCTCTACCACCAGGGCCGCTTCAACGCTCTGCGGGATTGATCACGCCGCGCGCCCCTGCGGGCCCGTCGAGTTCCGGTTACGCTGCGTTGCGAAGGTCACAGTTCAAAGCGCTTGCTTAGCGGGCAGGAACTGGGTGTACTGACGAGTAATATCTCGTTCGGAGCGCGCGGACGCCCCGACCGGGAACGGCCGCTTGAGGCGCCTATGCTGCCTGCAAGAGGCAGCCCGAAATGACGATGCAGTAGGAGAGCCGGCGTGAGCTTGAGGATCGTTGTCACTGTGAAGTACGTGCCCGACGCCACTGGCGACCGGCACTTCGCCGATGACCTGACCGTCGACCGCGACGACGTGGACGGTCTGCTCTCCGAGCTGGACGAGTACGCGGTCGAGCAGGCCCTGCAGATCGCGGAGAACGCGGACGACGCCGAGGTCACCGTTTTGACGGTCGGCCCCGAGGACGCCAAGGACGCGCTCCGCAAGGCCCTGTCCATGGGCGCGGACAAGGCCATCCACGTCGAGGACGACGACCTGCACGGCACCGACGCCATCGGCACCTCCCTGGTGCTCGCCAAGGCCATCGAGAAGGCCGGCTACGACCTGGTCATCTCCGGCATGGCCTCCACCGACGGCACCATGGGCGTCGTCCCCGCGCTGGTCGCCGAGCGCCTGGGCGTCCCGCAGGTCACCCTGCTGTCCGAGGTCTCCGTCGAGGACGGCACGGTCAAGGGCCGCCGCGACGGCGACGCCGCCTCCGAGCAGCTTGAGGCGCAGCTCCCGGCGGTCGTCTCCGTGACCGACCAGTCCGGCGAGGCCCGCTACCCCTCCTTCAAGGGCATCATGGCGGCCAAGAAGAAGCCGGTGGAGTCCTGGGACCTGTCCGACCTCGACATCGAGGCCGAGGAGGTCGGCCTGGACGGCGCCTTCACCAAGGTCGAGTCCGCGACCGAGCGTCCGGCCCGCACGGCCGGCACCATCGTCAAGGACGAGGGCGAGGGCGGCAAGCAGCTCGCTGAGTTCCTCGCGGCCCAGAAGTTCATCTAAGGGTCCGCCCCGCTGACCGCCCCTCAACTTCGTTACGCAGGAGAGCAATCCCATGGCTGAAGTCCTCGTCTACGTCGACCACGTGGACGGTGCCGTCCGCAAGCCCACCCTGGAGCTGCTGACCCTGGCCCGCCGTCTGGGCGAGCCCGTCGCCGTCGCGCTGGGCAACGGCGCCGCCGACACCGCCGCCACACTCGCCGAGCACGGCGCGGTCAAGGTGCTCACCCACGACGCCTCCGAGTACGCCGAGTACCTGGTCGTGCCGAAGGTGGACGCCCTGCAGGCCGCCTACGAGGCCGTCTCCCCGGCCGCCGTGCTGGTCCCGTCCTCCGCCGAGGGCAAGGAGATCGCCGCCCGCCTGGCGCTGCGCATCGGCTCGGGCATCATCACCGACGCCGTCGACCTGGAGGCCGGCGAGGAGGGCCCGGTGGCCACCCAGTCGGTGTTCGCCGCGTCCTTCACCACCAAGTCCCGGGCCGTCAAGGGCACCCCGGTCATCACGGTCAAGCCGAACAGCGCCGCCGTCGAGGCCGCCCCGGCCGCCGGCGCGGTCGAGGCCCTGTCCGTCACCTTCTCGGACAAGGCGACCGGCACGAAGATCACCGGCCGTACGCCGCGTGAGTCCACCGGCCGTCCGGAGCTGACCGAGGCCGCGATCGTGGTCTCCGGTGGCCGCGGTGTGAACGGCGCGGAGAACTTCGCGATCATCGAGGCCCTCGCCGACCAGCTGGGCGCGGCCGTCGGCGCCTCGCGTGCCGCCGTCGACGCCGGCTGGTACCCGCACACCAACCAGGTCGGCCAGACCGGCAAGAGCGTGTCGCCGCAGCTGTACATCGCCAACGGCATCTCCGGTGCCATCCAGCACCGTGCCGGCATGCAGACCTCGAAGACGATCGTGGCCGTCAACAAGGACGAGGAGGCCCCGATCTTCGAGCTGGTCGACTACGGCGTGGTCGGCGACCTGTTCGACGTCGTGCCGCAGCTGACCGAGGAGATCAAGGCCCGCAAGGGCTGATCCCCGCCCCGCTGTACGAGGCCCCCGTGACCGCGCCGACGGTCACGGGGGCCTCGCCTCATCCCAGCGTCAGCGAAGCCTGCACCGGCAGATGGTCGCTCGGGTACTGCCCGCGCCACGAGAAGGTGTTGATCCGGGCCTCGTGCGCCGTGACACCGGGGCCGGCGAGGATCCAGTCGATGCGGTCGCCGCCCGGTGTCGGCGGCCGGTAGCCGTGGAAGGTTCCGTACAGCGCGCTGCGCTCGGCCGCCGTGTCCCAGGTGTCGACCAGACCCGCGCCCAGCATCGTGTCGTAGACCGGGTTCCGGTGGGCGGCCACGTTGAAGTCGCCGGTCACGACGAGCGGGACGGAGCGGTCGAGCCCGGCGACGCGCTGGGCGATCAGGGCGGCGGCACGCGCGCGGGCGTACTGGCTGTGGTTGTCGAGGTGGGTGTTCAGCAGGTGGAACTCCCGGTCGCCCGACAGCAGGTCCCGGAACCGGACCCGGGTCACCATCCGGATGGAACCGCCGCCCCAGGTGTTGGACCCCATCACGTCCGGTGTGTCGGAGAGCCAGAAGTGGTCGTACTCCTCGGGTGCGAGCCGGCGCGTGTCGTAGAAGACGGCCATGAACTCGTCGCGGCTGCCGCCCGCGCGCCCCGTGCCGATCCAGTCGTAACCGGTCCCGAGGTCGGCCTCGATGTCGCGTAACTGCTGGTAGAGACCCTCCTGGGTGCCGATGACATGCGGGCGCTCGCGGCGCAGCAGGGCGCGCGTCACGGGGCGGCGGGCGGCCCAGCTGTGCGGCTCGGCGGTGCTCGCGTAGCGGAGGTTGAACGACATGACGCGCAGGCGGACGCGGTGATCCGTACCCGTCGGGGCGGGGCCGGCGGAGAGTGCTGTACTGGACAGGGGTACGGGGCTCGCGGCGGTCGCGGCGGCCAACGCCGCCTTCAGGCCCCCGCGGCGCGTGACTCGGCTGTGGCTCGGCACGGGTGCTCCTCCTGATGCGGCTTCCGGGCGACTCGTCGCCGTCGGGCCGTGTGGTCGAAGGGGTGCGGCTCCGGCACGGTGCCAGACGGAGGCGACCGTGTCGAGAACACGGAGCGGAGTACACACGATGCGGTGTTGACCAGCGGGAAGGTTGCCAGATAACTTCGCTATACGGATTGTTGATTCCATAAAGCGGAAAACTGGAGGGTGTGGGATGGGTCAGCAGGAGAAGGTGGCGACGAGCCTCGCGGGCGCCGTCAGCGAGGAGATCAGCGCTTCCCTCGCACCGGTCGACGCGGAGCTGGAGCGCCGCTACCCCGGGGACCCGGGCACCCGGCAGCCCGTCCACACCGTGTACGTGCCCGGCGACGCCTTCGCCGCCGACACCATCCGCTCCTGGGGTGACCAGGCGCTCGCGGCGCTCGACGAACACGCTACGGACGCCGCCTCCTTCGCGGCCGTCCTCGGCCTGTCCGACGAGCTGGCCGAGCCGGTCTACTCCCGCGTCCGGGCCAAGCTGGAGCGCGAGCCCATCGAGGACCTGCGCGTCGACTTCGAGGACGGCTACGGCCCCCGCCCCGACGCGGAGGAGGACGCGGCGGCCGCCCGCGCCGCCCGTCTGATCGCCGAGGCGTACCGGGACGGCACGGCCGCGCCGTACATGGGCATCCGCATGAAGTGCATGGAGGCCGCGGTACGGGACCGGGGCATCCGCACCCTCGATGTCTTCCTCACCGGGCTGATGGAGGCCGGCGGCCTGCCCGAGGGCCTGGTCCTCACCCTGCCCAAGGTGACCTACCCCGAGCAGGTCCGCGCCTTCGCCCGGCTGCTGGAGGCCTTCGAGAAGGCGCACGGCCTGGACGCCGGGCGGCTGGGCTTCGAGATCCAGATCGAGACCAGCCAGTCCATCCTGGCCACCGACGGCACCGCCGCGGTCGCCCGCATGATCCAGGCCGCCGAGGGCCGCGCGACCGGGCTGCACTACGGCACCTTCGACTACAGCGCCTGCCTTGGCGTCTCCGCCGCCTACCAGGCCAGCGACCACCCGGCCGCCGACCACGCCAAGGCGGTCATGCAGGTCGCGGCGGCCGGCACCGGCGTCCGCGTCTCGGACGGCTCCACGAACGTGCTGCCCGTCGGCCCGACGGCCAAGGTCCACGACGCCTGGCGCCTCCACTACGGCCTGACCCGGCGGGCGCTGGCCCGTGCCTACTACCAGGGCTGGGACATGCACCCCGGGCACATCCCCACCCGTTACGCCGCCGTCTTCGCCTTCTACCGGGAGGGCTTCGAGCAGGCCGCGGCCCGCCTCGCCCGGTACGCCAACCGGGCCGGCGGTGACGTCATGGACGAGCCCGCCACCGCCAAGGCGCTCAGCGGCTACCTGCTGCGCGGCCTGGACTGCGGCGCCCTGGACATCGCCGAGGTGGCCCGCCTCACCGGCCTCACCCGAGCCGACCTGGAATCCTTCGCCGCCCCCCGCCGCGGCGACCTGACGGCATCCGCGAAGTAGCCACCGCCCTTCGGCCGAGACGGCCGGTACGAACCCGCGCACCGGCGGCCGGCCAACCGAACCCGACGGTCACGGGGCCGTCGGGCGCGGGGGCGCCCGGCGTGGTGCGCGGTGGCTCGGCGCCATGGTGGCCGACCGGCTGTGGCGGTACGGCCGGGGCGGGCGCGGGGCGCTCGTCCCGGCGCGGTGGTGCGGGGGGCTCGGCCGAGGGTCGTCCGCCGGATGAGGCGCCCGGCCGGGAAGCCGCCGCCGGGAATGCGCGGGCCGGCTCCGCATACCATCGGCCCGGTTCCGCACACCATTGGCCCGGCCCCGCCCGGCCGCCCGTCCCCCTTCAGTCCGCCGGCGGCAGTTCGCCCGAGCCGCGGGTGATGAGGCGGGTCGGGAGTTCTATGCGTTCCGGGGCGATCAGGGTGCCGTCCAGTTGGCGGAAGAGGCGTTCGGCGGCCGTGCGGCCGAGGGCCGCCGAGTCCTGGGCGACGACCGTGACGCCCGGCTGGAGAAGATCGGCCAGCTCGAAGTCGTCGAAGCCGACGAGCGCGACCCGGCGGGACCGCTCGGCCAGCACCCGGACGACGGTGACCGTCACCCGGTTGTTGCCGGCGAAGACCGCGGTCACCGGGTCCGGACCGGCCAGCATCTCCTCCGCCGCCCGGCGCACCCGCTCCGGGTCGGTCGCGCCGAGGGACATCCAGCGCTCCGCCACGGTTATCCCGGCGTCCTCCATGGCCGCCCGGTAGCCGCGCAGCCGCTCCGCGGCCGTGTGGATCCGGGGCATGTCGCCGATGAAGCCGATCCGCCGGTGGCCGTGCGCGATGAGGTGGGCGACGCCGTCGCGGGCCCCGCCGTAGTTGTCGGACAGGACCACGTCGGCGTCGATCCGGCCGGCCGGACGGTCCACGAACACGGTCGCCACACCGGCCCGCATCTCCGGCTCCAGATACCGGTGGTCGTCCCCGGCCGGGATCACCACCAGCCCGTCCACCCGGCGCGCGCACAGCGCCAGCGCCAGTTCCTGCTCGCGTTCGGGGTCCTCGGCGCTGGAGCCGTTGATCAGCAGCGCTCCGTGGGCGCGGGCCACCTCCTCGACGGCACGGCTGAGCGGGCCGTAGAAGGGGTCTGCGAGGTCCTCCAGGATCAGCCCGATGCTCGCGGTCCGCCCCTTGCGCAGCACCCGCGCGCTGTCGTTGCGGCGGAAGCCGAGCGCGTCGATCGCCTCCCGCACCCGGCGCTCGGTGTCCGGGGTGACCCCCGGCTCGCCGTTGACCACGCGGGAGACCGTCTTCAGCCCGACCCCGGCACGGGCCGCCACGTCCTTCATCGTCGGACGGTTGCCGTAGCGGTTCCCGGTGAGGCGGTCTGCGCGGCGGGTGGTCTCGGGCACGGTGTGCTGTCCTGTCTGTCGTCCGTCTGGGTCGTCGGCCTGTGGTCCCTCTGGCCCACGGGGGTGCGGCATCCGTGGGCTTGTATGAGGATGTGGCGTCGAGCATAGAGCCTGGACAACGTTGTCAGATGCGAGAGAGACTGTCGACCGCTGTCTCCGGCGTGCGCCCCCACCGCTCCGACCGGCCTGCTCTCTTTGGTTCCCAAGCTTTCAACGGGGAGATCTGACTCTCATGCACACCGACCTCGTGGCGGCCCTGGACATCGGCGGCACCAAGATCGCCGGCGCGCTGGTGGACGGCGGCGGACGCCTTCTGGTCCGAGCCCAGCGTCCCACGCCCGCCCGGCAGGACGGCGAAACGGTCATGCGGGCCGTGGCGGAGGTGCTCGGCGAGCTGTCCGGGTCGCCGCTGTGGGGACGCGCCGGCGCGGTCGGCATCGGCAGCGCCGGTCCGGTGGACGCCTCGGCGGGCACCGTGAGTCCGGTGAACGTGCCGGGCTGGCGGGACTTCCCGCTGGTCGACCGGGTGCGCGCGGCCACCGGGGGCCTGCCGGTCGAGCTGATCGGCGACGGGGTCGCGATCACGGCGGCCGAGCACTGGCAGGGCGCCGCGCGGGGCCACGACAACGCGCTGTGCATGGTGGTCTCCACCGGCGTCGGCGGCGGTCTGGTCCTCGGCGGGCGGCTGCACCCCGGCCCCACCGGCAACGCGGGCCACATCGGTCACATCAGCGTCGACCTCGACGGCGACCCCTGCCCCTGCGGCGCGCGCGGCTGCGTGGAGCGCATCGCCAGCGGTCCCCACATCGCCCGCCGCGCGCTGGAGCAGGGCTGGCGCCCCGGCCCCGACGGCGATACCTCGGCCGCCGCGGTGGCCGCCGCGGCCCGCGCGGGCGACCCGGTCGCCGTCGCCTCCTTCGAGCGGGCGGCGCAGGCGCTGGCCGCCGGTATCGCGGCCACCGCGACCCTGGTCGAGATCGACATCGCGGTGATCGGCGGCGGCGTCGGCAAGGCGGGCGACATCCTGTTCATCCCGCTGCGCAAGGCCCTCACCGACTACGCGACCCTGTCCTTCGTACGGCGGTTGACCGTCGTACCCGCCCGGATGGGCACCGACGCCGGCCTGGTCGGCGCCGCCGCGGCGGCCCTGTCCCGCGCCCCGGACGCGACCGCGGCGAGCCGCTAGTGCCGTGACCCCGCGGGTCCGCCGGGGTGACGTCCGTCGCCCCGCTCCGGGGACGCGGCGAAGGCCGTGCGGGTCCCGAGGCGGCGCCGGCCGGCGCTAACCGACCCGCTGCATCGCCTTCCGGCGGCGTTCCGCCATCGTGGCCCCGGACTCGCGGCGGGCCATCCTGCGCAGGACGGACGGAGCGAGGAGCAGCCCGGCGACCGCCCAGGCGCCCAGCACACCCGCCGTCTGCAGGTGCCGCCAGGACGCGCCGACCTCGGCGGTGACGGCGCCGGCCGGCAGCAACGCGGCCCGCAGCCCGAGGCCCACCCAGTACACGGGGAAGACCTGCCCGACGGTCTGCAGCCACTCGGGCAGCTTCGACAGGGGGAAGTAGATACCGGAGATCACGACGAGTCCCATCACCGGAAGCATCAGCAGACCGATGGTCCGCGGACTGTTGACGAGTGAGCCGATGACGGCGCCCATCGGCAGCGTCGCCAGGAGACCCAGCGGCACCACCCACACCAGCGTCAGCAACGCTCCGCCGCCCTGCCGGGCCACCCCGTCCACCAGGAACACGCCCACGGCGAAGGGGAGGGCCATGGAGACCAGCGCCGTCCCCGACACCATGACGATCTTGCCGACCAGGTGGCCGACCATGCCGTGGGGCACGGCCTTGGCCCGCAGCAGGGTGCCGTCCTCGCGCTCGGTCGCGAGCAACTGCGCCGTGGTCAGCATCCCGGTGAACGCGAGCGTCATCCCCACCATGCTCGGCAGCATGAACGCCCCGGCCGAGATACCGGCGCCCTCCAGCGGATCGTCCCGGACCAGCAACAGCGGCGCCATGAGCAGAACCGTCCAGAGCACGTACCCGAACACGTCCTGGCCGGTGGTGAAGGTCTGCCGGAGTTCCGTCAGACCGCGCCGCACCCCGGCCCTCGCCGCGTACCACACCGGACTCATCGCGATTCCCCCCTGGAAGAGCGCGCCGCCCGCTCGCCGGCGGCGCTCCCCGCCTCCACTTCCCGCACCATCGTCAGGTAGGTGTCCTCCAGGCTCGCCCGGCGCACCTCCAGCCCGCCTATCGCCTCGCCGTGCTCCTCGAACAGTCGGCGCACGAACCGGGTGGGCTCGGTGGTCGTCTCCTCGAAGGCCCGCCCGTCCCGCGTCCAGCGCACGGTGGCCTCGGCCGACGCCCGCCGGGAAAGCTCCCCGGCCGGGCCGTCGGCGACGATCCGGCCACCGGCCAGGATGAGGATGCGGTCGGCGAGCCGCTCCGCCTCGGCGAGGTCGTGCGTGGTCAGCAGGACGGTGGTGTTCTCGTCCGCGAGCCCGCGCACCAGACCGTGGAACTCGCTCCTGGCCTCCGGGTCCAGACCGGCCGTCGGCTCGTCCAGGAAGAGCAGCTCCGGCCGGCCCACGATGCCGACGGCCACGTCCAGACGCCTGCGCTGCCCGCCGGAGAGGGTCCCGACCCGTTTGTCCGCCTGCGCGGTCAGCCCCACGGCGGCGAGCAGCTCGTCGACGTCCCACGGCCGCCGTACGACGGGGGTGGAGTACGGCGCGTAGTACGAGCCGAGATGGGCCAGCAGTTCCCGCACCCGCCACTTGCCGTGGTCGCGCCAGGACTGCAGGACGATGCCCAGGCGCGCCCGCCACCGCTCGGTTCCGTGGGCCGGATCGGTGCCGAGGACGGTCACGTCACCGGCCGAGCGCATGCGGAAGCCTTCCAGGATCTCGATGGTGGTCGTCTTGCCGGCGCCGTTCGGACCGAGCAGCACGACGACCTCGCCGCGCCGGGCGGTGAAGCCGACCCCCTTCAGCACGTCCTGGCCGCGGTAGCGCATCCGCAGGTCCCGTACGTCGATGACCGTGCCACCGTCCGGCGGTGGCCCGCTCCCGGCCCCGGGCAGGACATGAGCGGTCGTCATCGGTGTTCCCCCGTCCGTCGCGGTATCCGTTCCCCCGGATCAGGGGCCGACGGCCGCGCCGCCGCCCGTGGTCGTGGGACGCGGCCGCGGCCGTGGCGGCCGTTGCCGTCCGGCAGCGGTGGTTCGGGCCCCCTCCGGACGAACACATTACCGAACGGTTCGGACACCGGCCCCTCGCACACCGGGCGTTCAGCAGCTCAGCCGTGCGTCCGCCCAGTCGGCGTGGTCGGAGTCGGTGCCGTCGCCGCCGTCGGTGACGACGAGCCGGATCACCTGGGCGCCGGTGATGTCGGCGGTGAGCGGCTGGGCGGACATCGCGTTGGTGAGGACGCCGGTGGCGGCGGCCCGGGTGTCGTCCGCCAGGATCTCGAAGGCGACGCTGCCCTTGGCGCCCTTCTCGTCGTCCACGCCGACGAACGCGGTGACCTTCTCGCAGGCCCCGCCGGTGTAGAAGGAGATGTCGCCGCGCGCGTGCGTGCCGAGCCCCTTGGCGTACACCGTGCCGCCGACGGTGAGCGGACGGCCGTCGCCCGTGGCGCTCTCGCCGTTGCTGGTGTCGCGCTCCACCGGCCCGAAGCCGTTGGCGGCCGACAGCCACGGCAGATCACTCAGGTACGACGTCCCGGACGGTGGCGGTACGACCACGGCCGCGGTCAGCGGGACCGTGCTGGTGACCGGTGTGCCGGAGGGCGACCGGTAACTCGCCCGCAGGGTGAGGCCGTAGGAACCGGTCGGGGTGCCGGCCGGCACGGTCAGCCGCCAGCCGGTGCGCAGTGTCCGGCCGGTGCGGAGGGTGGTGGCCGTGGTCGCCGAGGTGGCCCGTATGGTCCAGCCGGCCGGGCCGGTCAGCGCCACGGACACGCGGCGCGCGGGTGTGCGCCCGAGGTCGGTGACGGTGCTGGTGAGGGTGACCGGGGTGCCTGCCGTGAGCAGCAGGCCGCCGTCCAGGCCCAGTTCGACGGCGGGCGGATGGGCGGCCCAGCGCCGGTCGGCCGCGACGCGCAGCAGGACCGTGCCGTGGGCCGGGACGGTGGCGGCGAGGGTGCCGGCGGTGTTGTAGGTGCGGTGCTGCCACAGGTCGCGTACGGCGTAGCCGTCGGCGCGGGGCAGGCCGACCGCGCCGGCGCTGGTGCCGATCCGCTGGGCGGTACCCGATTCGTTGAACAGGGCCACCGCGCGGCTGCCGTCGGCCATCTGCTTGGCGACGACCCAGCGTCCGCCCGCGGAGGAGACGACCGTGCCCTGCTTGCCGAGCGGGTCCTGGTCGACGGCGATGACCTCCCGGTTGCCCAGGATGTCGTAGGTCGCCTGGGAGGCCTTGCGCAGGTCGGTGCCGATGAGCAGCGGCGCGGCCATGACCGACCAGAGCGAGAAGTGCGAGCGGTACTCGGTGTCCGTCATCCCGCCGTTGCCGACCTCCAGCATGTCGGGGTCGTTCCAGTGGCCGGGACCGGCGTACCGGGCGAGGGGGAGGTTCTGTTTCAGGATCGACAGCACCGAGGGCCAGTTGTCCTTGATGTCGCCGGTGGTCCGCCACAGGTGGCCCACGTCCGCGGCCCACTCCCAGGGCTTGTTCTCGCCCCATTCGCAGATGCTGTAGACGATGGGCCGGCCGGTCGCCTTGAGCGCGTCGCGCATGGTCCGGTAGCGCTGCTGGGCGTCCACGCCCTGGTTGTTGCAGTTGTCGTACTTCAGGTAGTCCACGCCCCAGTCGGCGAACTGCCGGGCGTCTTCGTACTCGTGGCCCAGGGCGCCCGGAAGTCCCACGCTGTCACAGGTCTTGGTGCCGGCGCTGGTATAGATGCCGAGCTTGAGCCCCTTGGCGTGGACGTAGTCCGCGACCGCCTTGATGCCGTTCGGGAAGCGCACCGGGTCGGGCACCAGCCGACCGTTCGCGTCGCGCTTGGGCAGGGCCCAGCAGTCGTCCAGGTTGACGTACTGGTAGCCGGCCTCTTTCAGGCCCTTCGTCACGAAGAGGTCCGCGATGCCCTTGACCATGCTTTCGTTGAACTCCGCCCGGCAGTAGGTGGAGTTCCAGTTGTTGAAGCCCATCGGCGGGGTGAGGGCGAGGCCGTCGTCCAGGGCGGGGGACGCGGTCGGGGCCGCCGGGGCCGGTGCGGGGGCCGCCAGGGCGGGGGTGGCCAGGCCTGCCGCGCACAGCAGTCCGGCGGTGAGCGCTCCGGCCACTCTGTAACGGGTCGTGCGGTTGTGAGGGTGACGCATCGTCGACGTTCCTCCCACTCGCGAACGGCGGATGACGGCATGTGCGCGTCATGTGCGCGCTCACGGTAGGACTTGTCGGACTGTGTCGGAAGAGGCGTTCAGGCCGGGCGTGGCGTTGTTCGGACGTGTTCGATCGGGAACGGCGGTCCGGGGCAAGTTCCCGCGCTCCGCGTGACCTCCGGCCGCTCCGCGCAGTTGATCAGCGCATGAAGAAGCGCAGCATGCTCGCCATCGCGACCCTCGCCGCCGGTTTCGTCGTGGCGGCCGTCACCCCCTCCCACGCGGCGACCGCCCGGCCGCTCGACGTCTCGGACACGGTGGACGAGGTCGGTGACCTCGTCGCCGTCGACAGCCTGGACGTCGACCGGGCCGTCCTCGACCGCGACTGACCCGTCGCGAAGGGCGTCCGTGCCGGTGTCTCCCACGCAGGGGGACACCGGCACTTCCGTGTGCGCCCGGACAGACGCCCTCAACGGCCGGGGGTTTCCATGGCAGGGTGGAGCGGGCAATCCTCAGGGGGCCAACAGAAGAGGGGGAGTCCGTGACCGTCGTCTGGATCAACGGCGCGTTCGGTGCGGGGAAGACCACGACCGCACGCGAGCTGATCGACCTGATCCCGAACAGCGCGCTCTTCGACCCCGAGATCATCGGCGGGGCACTGACGCACCTGCTGCCGCCCAAGCGCCTCGCCGAGGCCGGCGACTTCCAGGACCTGCCGATCTGGCGCCGGCTCGTGGTCGACACGGCCGCCGCGATGCTCGCCGAGCTGGGCGGCACCCTCGTGGTGCCGATGACCCTGCTCCGCCAGGAGTACCGCGACGAGATCTTCGGTGGTCTCGCCGCCCGCCGGATCCCCGTGCACCATCTGCTCCTCGCTCCCACCGAAACGATCCTGCGGGAGCGGATAGCCGGCCGGGAGATCCCGCCCGAGGCACCCGACGGCGAGATACGCGTCCGGCAGTGGTCCTCCGACCACATCGAGCCCTACCGCGCCGCCCTCGCCTCCTGGCTCACCGCCGACGCCCATCCGCTCGACACCAGCGCCCTCACCCCGTACGAGACCGCCGTCCGCATCGCCGAGGCCGTCGGCAACGGCGCCGTACCCGCCTGCGACATCGTGCAGACCCCGGAGCCGACCGCCGAGACGCTCGCCGCCGGGGTGCTGCTCTTCGACGATCAGGACCGGGTGCTGCTCGTCGACCCCACCTACAAGCCCGGCTGGGAGTTCCCCGGCGGTGTGGTGGAGCGCGGCGAGGCGCCGGCCCGCGCCGGGATGCGCGAGGTCGCCGAGGAGACCGGGATACAGCTGCGGGAGGTGCCCCGGCTGCTGGTCGTGGACTGGGAACGGCCCGTCCCGCCCGGCTACGGCGGGCTGCGGCTGCTCTTCGACGGCGGTCGGCTCGGGCCCGGCGAGGCGTCCCGGGTACTGCTGCCCGGACCGGAGCTGCGCGCCTGGCGGTTCGCCACCGAGCAGGAGGCCGCCGCGATGCTGCCCCCGGTCCGCTACGAGCGGCTGCGCTGGGCGCTGCGCGCCCGGGAACGGGGCAGCGCGCTCTACCTGGAGGCGGGGGTGCCGGTCGGCTGACCCGGCGTCGAGGGCCGACCGAGCAAGCGGAGCACGGCGGCGGCGCCGGACAGCACCGGGTCGCCGTGCCCGAAGCACGCGACCTCCGGTTGCAGGTCCGCCATCCGGCGTATCGAGGCGAGCAGGCGCGCCCGGTCCAGGTTCAGCACCCCGGGCATCGGCGTCCCGTCCGGTGCCGCCGCCACCGTGTCCCCGGTGAACAGCACGCCGTGCGCGGGCAGGAACACCGCGATGCTGCCGTCCGTGTGCCCCGGGATGTGCACCACCCGGGCGCCGCCGCCGAAGCCGAGCACCTCGCCGTCGGACAGCTCGGTGAGCGCGGCCGGCGGCACCGGGGGCCCCGGGGGCAACAGGGCGAGGGCCGCCGCGTGCAGGGGCCGCTCCCACTCCTCCGTCCGCGGCGGCGGACCCGGCCGTTGACCGCGGACGAACGGGGCGTCCAGGCGGTGCGCCAGCACCTCGGCGCCGCTCAGCGCGGCGAACTCGCCCGCTCCGCCTACGTGGTCCTCGTGGAAGTGCGTGAGCACGACGCGCCGAACGTCCCGGGGCGCGTGCCCCAGCGCGGTGACCGCGTCGGCGATCGGCCGGCCGGCGCCGACCGGCCCCGCGTCGATCAGCGTCAACTCCTCGTCGTCGCGCCAGAGATAGGCCTGGCCGACGGGAAAGCGGAACAGGTGCAGCCGGGGCAGCAGTTCGATGACGTCCATGCGCCGACCGTAAAGAGGATCCCGCCCGTGGGCGAGGGCCCTCTGCCGTGGGCAGAAGAGGTCAGCCCGCCGCGTAATTGCGCAGGAACAGTGCCTCGGCGACGGACAGCCGCTCCAACTCCTCGGGGGACACGCTCTCGTTGACCGCGTGGATCTGCGCCTCCGGCTCGCTCAGCCCGATGAGCAGGATCTCCGCCCGCGGGTACAGCCCGGCGAGGGTGTTGCACAGCGGGATGGAGCCGCCCTGACCGGCGTAACTCATGGTCTCGCCGGGGTAGGCCACCGCCATCGCCTCGGCCATCGCCTGGTAGGCGGGGCTGGAGGTGTCGGCGCGGAACGGCTGCCCCTGGCCGATCTGCTCGGTGGTGACCCGGGCGCCCCAGGGGGTGTGCGCCTCTATGTGCGCCTGGAGCAGCTTGGCGGCCTCTGCCGCGTCCGTGCCCGGCGGCACCCGCAGGCTGATCAGGGCGCGGGCGCTCGCCTGCACCGACGGGGTGGCGCCGACGACCGGCGGGCAGTCGATGCCGAGGACGGTGACCGCCGGACGGGCCCAGATACGGTCGGCGACCGAACCCGCACCGATCAGCTCCACGCCGTCCAGCACCTTGGCATCCGCGCGGAACTGCTCCTCGGCGTACTCCAGGCCGTCCCACCGCGCCGTGGTGTCCAGGCCGTCGACGGTGGTGGAGCCGTCCTCGGCGCGCAGCGAGTCCAGCGCCCGGATCAGCGCGGCCAGCGCGTCCGGGGCGGCGCCCCCGAACTGGCCCGAGTGCAGATTGCCGGCCAGGGTGTCGACGCTCACCCGGACCAGGGTCATCCCGCGCAGGGTGGTGGTCACGGTCGGCAGGCCGACCCGGAAGTTGCCCGCGTCGCCGATGACGATGGTGTCCGCCGCCAGCAGCTCGGGGTGCTGCTCGGCGTACCGCTCCAGGCCGCCCGTGCCCTGCTCCTCCGAACCCTCCACGATCACCTTGACGTGCACCGGGACCCCGCCGTTCGCCTTCAGGGCGCGCAGGGCGAGCAGGTGCATGATGAAGCCGCCCTTGCAGTCGGCGGTCCCGCGGCCGTACCAGCGGCCGTCGCGCTCGGTCAGCTCGAACGGCGGGGTGGACCAGCCGGCCTCGTCCAGCGGGGGCTGCACGTCGTAGTGCGCGTAGAGCAGGACCGTTTTCGCACCCTCCGGGCCCGGCAGGAAGCCGTACACCGACTGCGTGCCGTCCGGGGTGTCCAGCAGGGCCACGTCCGTGAATCCCTCCGCCCGCAGCGCGTCGGCGACCCAGCCCGCGGCGGCCTCGCTCTCGCTCCTGGGGAACTGCGAGAAGTCCGCCACCGACCTGAAGGCGACCAGTTCGGCCAGCTCCGTCTTCGCACGGGGCAGCAACGAGGCGACGGTCTCGGCGAGCGGATTCGACGGCATGGGCACGCTCCTCGTGGGTGCGACGTTGTACGGGGTGAGTACAACGATCCTCCCACAGCGGATCGCGCCGACGGCCGCCGTAGGATGCGACAGACACTTGGCAGCGGCTTGAGCGGAGCGGTAGACCATCGTGAGCGGCGAGAACTCTTCAGCGGACGACGTGCAGCGGGTGTGGGACGTCGTCGTGGTGGGCGCGGGCCCGGCGGGCGCCTCGGCCGCCTACGCGGCGGCGGTCACGGGACGGCGTGTGCTGTTGCTGGAGAAGGCCGAGCTCCCGCGCTACAAGACGTGCGGCGGCGGCATCATCGGGCCCTCGCGCGACGCGCTGCCGCCCGGCTTCGAACTGCCCTTCAGGGACCGGGTGCACGCCGTCACGTTCTCCCACAACGGCCGCTTCACCCGCACCCGCCGCTCCAAGCAGATGCTGTTCGGCCTGATCAACCGAGCCGAGTTCGACCAGCAGCTGGTCGAGCACGCCCAGAAGGCGGGCGCCGAGCTGCGGACGGGCGTCACGGTCCAGCGGGTCGAACAGCACGGCTCGGCGGTGCCGGACCGGCGCACGGTCGCCGTCGTCCTCCAGGGCGGGGAGACGGTGCTGGCCCGCGCGGTCGTCGGCGCCGACGGCAGCGCCAGCCGGATAGGAGCCCACGTCGGCGTGAAGCTCGACCAGGTCGACCTCGGCCTGGAGGCGGAGATCCCGGTGCCGGAGACCGTCGCCGAGGACTGGAAGGGACGGGTCCTCATCGACTGGGGGCCGCTGCCGGGCAGTTACGGCTGGGTGTTCCCGAAGGGCGACACGCTGACCGTCGGTGTGATCTCCGCGCGCGGTGAGGGAGCCGCCACCAAGCGGTACCTGGAGGACTTCATCGCCCGGCTGGGTCTCGCCGGGTTCGAGCCGTCCCTCTCCTCCGGGCACCTGACCCGCTGCCGTGCCGACGACTCGCCGCTGTCCCGGGGCCGGGTGCTGGTCTGCGGCGACGCGGCCGGACTGCTGGAGCCCTGGACCCGCGAGGGCATCTCCTTCGCGCTGCGTTCGGGCCGGCTGGCGGGGGAGTGGGCGGTGCGCATCGCCGAGGCGCACGACGCGGTGGACACCCGGCGCCAGGCCCTGAACTACGCGTTCGCGATCAAGGCGGGGCTCGGCGTGGAGATGAGCGTCGGCAAGCGGCTGCTGACCGTGTTCGAGCGGCGCCCGGGCCTGTTCCACGCGGCGCTCACCGGCTTCCGGCCGGCGTGGCGGGCGTTCCGGGACATCACCCAGGGTGCCACCTCCCTGGCCGAGATCGTCCGCTCCCGCCCGATCGCCCAGCGCGCCCTGACCGCGCTCGACCGCCGGCCCGCGCCTGTGGCGGAGCCCGCCGCGGAGGAACCGGTCGGTTCCTGACGGGGCACGGCGGGCCGGCGACGGCACCGGTCCACCGCGCGGCACCCCGGGCACGCCGTCCGGTCGAGCGTGCCGTCCGGTTCGAGGGCGCGCCCAGACGGGTGTGCCTTCTTCGGGCTGGGCACGCCTTCGGGCCTGATGTGGCTTCGGGGCGGGCGCGTCAAGACGCACATCAGCCGGACGATGGTGAGGCAGGGTGCCCGGGACCGGGCCCGACTCGGCGTGCCGTCCTACGAGTCGGGGCCGGGCCGGTCCGGACGACCGGGCTGGGGCGGCCACCGGAAACGCGTCAGAACGCTCACCACCCGGGCCATGAACACGAGCGGCGCGAGGGCCAGGCCCAGCCGGAACAGCACCGTGGACAGCAGGCCGGGCAGGTCGAAGAGCAGCGCGGGCCCGGCCACGGCCCCGAACAGCACGGCCGCCGCGAACGCGGCGCTGACCAGTGCGTAACCGGTCTCGACCGTCGCCGCGTCCCGCTCCGCCTGGATGCGGCGGCCCCCGTGTGCGTCCATGCCGTCAGCTTCGCAGCAGTGCGCCCGGCGGGCAACGAACCCCCGCCGGGCGCACCTTGGAGGCGGTCCCCCTAGTGGCGGACCGGAACCCGGTCGGCGTCCGCCGCCTTCACGGTGGACCCGGCGACCACGACGGAGTGTCCCGGCCGGGACCGGCGCAGTCCGCTGAGCGACAGCAGCAGTCCCACGACGGCGACGATCGTGACCACGACGAGTCCGGGCCGGTAGCTGTCCAGAACGGCCTGCGGGGTGGCCTTCTCGGGAGCGTGCGCGGTGACCACCGCCGTCGCCACGGCCAGGAAGATCGCGCCGCCCACCTGCACCGAGGTGTTCAGCAGACCCGAGACCATGCCCTGCTCGTCGTCGTCCACGCCGTTGGTGGCCTGGACGCTGAGGGAGGGGTAGGACAGGGCGAAGCCCGCGCCGACCAGCAGCATGGTCGGCAGGATCACGGACGCGTAGGCCGGGTGGAGGTCGATGCGCAGGAACAGCGCGTACCCGGCCGTCATCATCACGAAGCCCAGCACGATCAGCCGTCCCGTGCCGAACCGGTCGATGACCGTGCCGACCTTGGTCGCCGAGAGCGCCACCAGGGCACCCGCCGGGAGGAACGCCAGCGCCGTGTGCAGGGCGGACCAGCCCAGCACCTGCTGCATATACAGCGTGACCAGGAACTGGAAGCCCGTGTAGCTGCCGACGAAGGTCAGCGCGCCGAGCTGGGCCCGCACCTGGGAGCCGGAGCGCAGCACCCCGAGCCGGATCAGCGGACTGGGGCTGCGCCGCTCGACGAGGACGAACACGATCAGCATGACGGCCACGGCGACGAAGGACAGGATCGTGCGAGCCGACGCCCATCCGGCCTCGGGCGCCTGGACGACGGTGAAGACCAGCAGCAGCATCGAGGCGGTGCCGAGGACGGCGCCCGGGACGTCGTAGCCGCCGTGGCCGCGTTCCCGCTCGCTGCGCGGCAGCAGCTTCATGCCCACGAGCAGGGCGATCAGCGCGACCGGCGCCGGCAGCAGCATCGTGAACCGCCAGCTGGCCTCCGTGAGCAGGCCGGAGAAGACGAGGCCCAGGGAGTAGCCGGTGGCGGCGCAGGTGGTGTAGATCGACAGGGCCCGGTTGCGCAGCGGGCCCTGCGGGAACGTGGTGGTGATGATCGACAGGCCGGCCGGTGCCGTGAAGGCCGCGCTGAGGCCCTTGATGAAACGGCTCGCGATCAGCAGCGGACCCGAGTCCACGAGCCCGCCGAGCAGCGAGGCCAGGGCGAAGACGGCGAGCGCCACCAGGAACACCTGGCGCCGCCCGAGCAGGTCGGCGGTCCGGCCGCCGAGGAGGAGCAGGCCGCCGTAGCCCAGGATGTAGCCGCTGACGATCCACTGGAGGGTCGACGTGGGCAGGTGGAGGTCCGAGCCTATGGACGGCAGTGCGACGCCGACCATCGACACGTCCAGCGCGTCCAGGAACATCGCGGCGCACAGCACCAGCAAGGTGCCCCACAGCCGGGGAGTCCAGCGCGCCGCGGCCGGGGACGGGGCCGCGGAGGTGGTGAGCGGAGAAATCATGGCGACGAGATTACATGCACACGCATCAAATGCAAGGTCATTTAATTACAGTGCAACAAACCTCGTTTTCTGCTACGGTGCGGGCATGGCGGCGGAGAATGCCGAGCAAGGGCTCGTGGAGCAGTGGCGGGAGATCCTGACGCTGCACGCCCGCACCCAGTGCGAGCTGGACCGGGCGCTGCACGGGCACGGGCTGTGCGCGAGCGACTTCGAGGTGCTGGACCTGCTGGCCGAGGGCGCGGCCCCGGACGGCGGCTGTGCCTACCGGGTGCAGGAGATCGCCGACCGGGTGCACCTGAGTCAGAGCGCGCTCTCCCGGCTGATCGCCCGGCTGGAGAAGGACGGCCTCGTGGAGCGGGGCATGTGCCCCGAGGACCGGCGCGCGGTACGGGTCTCCCTGACGGACAGGGGGCGCGCACTGCACGGTGAGGTGCGGCCCGTGCAACGCGAGGTGCTGTCCCGGATGCTGGCCCACACCGGCTGACCGGTCTTCGGCTCCACGTCGGCTGGCCGGTCCTCGACCCCCATCGACTGGCCGGAGCTCAGATCCCGGACCGCTCCCGCCACAGGGCCGCGAGCGCCGGGTCGCCGGTCACCCGCGGAACATCCGTCCGGTTCCACAGCGCCAGGTACAACTGGTCCGCCGGCCCCGACAGTTCGGCGTCCGCCTCGCCCTCGACCGCGCGCACGGCCACCGCCGGCCGGTCCGTGAGCCGTACGGTCCACACGGCGTCCGGTCCCGCGTCCACCGCGCGCACCCGCACCACGCGCGGCCGCTCGCTGCGCAGGCGGCTGCGGTCGCGGGTGTGGAAGCCGCGCAGCAGTTCGTCGATGCCGTCCACCGCGAAGTCCCGCTCGATCGGGGAGGGTTCCCCGCCGCGCGCTCTTTCGGCGTCGTAACGGTGGACGGCCGTCTCGTGCGCCTGCCGGCGGGCCCAGAACGCCAGCGGCGACGGACTGGGTGCGGTGTGGAAGGTCCAGCAGTCCAGGTCGGCGGGGGCGGCGGCCAGGGTGTCCACCACCAGGCGGTGGCTGTCCCGGTACCAGCTCACCAGTTCCTCGTCGGCCGGCTCCGGCGGGTCGTCGAGCGGCGGGGGCGTGGCAGCCCGGCGGGCGACGAGGGTGGCGGCCCAGCGGTGTACGGCGCCGATGTGCCGTACCAGATCGCGCACGCGCCACCCCGGGCACGGAGGCACGTCGGCGCCGGGTCCCGCGGCAGCGGCGGCCGCCGCCAGCAACCGGCCCTCGCGGTCCAGGTCTTCGAGGAAGCCGGCGACCTGCGACCGAGTCGGCCGGTCGTCAGAGATAGCAGGCCGAGACATAGCCGACCACCCCCGTGCGCTTGTTCTGTACGAGGTGCCAGGCGGTCGTGCCGGTGCCGTTGGGACACTGGACGCGGGGGCCGGAGTCGGTCTGGTACCAGTACGCGCAGTCGCCCTGATTCGCGGTGCCGACGTAGTTGCCGCCCGGTGTGCTGCGCATGTTGATGTTCGTGCCCTTGAAGTCCGTGTGCGGCCCGCCGGTCTCACAGGCGCGGACCGCGGCGGCCGAGGGCGCGGCGGAAGCGGGGGCGGAGGTGGAGGCGGCACGTGCGCTCGCGCTCGCCAAGGGGCTCGCGAAGGCGCCGGCGAGCAGGGTCGTTCCCAACACTGCGGCCAGTCTCAGGCCGGGTCTCTTTCGCATGGTCATGAGGCGACGATGCTCATGGCCGCGTCGGCTCACCCGGGCGACGGGGCCAAAACACCCGAACGTGGGACAGGAGGGCCGAGGTCGCGTCGGCCGACTGCGCGCACCACGGAACGGCGCCCACCGGAACGGCTCGCCGACGCCGTCGACCCGCACAGGGAGCCCGCTCAGGTGCGTGCCGCGCAGCCGGGTGACGGCCCGCCGAAGCCGGCGGGGCGCCGGCTTCACGGGCCTCGGTGGCGGCGCCGAGACGGTCGTCGGTACGCGCACCGCGTTCCCCGGCGGGCACGCCGACGGCCGCGCACTCGTCGGGATTCCGGCCGGTGCCGACGCCGAGGGCCAGACGGCCACCCGAGACCACGTCCGGCGTGGCGGGTTGATCGGCGGGCACCGGCGGGTCATGGGAACACCTTCCGGTGGCAGCGCGGGTGAGGACACGACGATCACCGATCGCGCTGCACCCCCCAACTCCCTTACGGTGCTGGTGCATTCCGGCCGTACCGGCCACTCGGCGCACGTAATCGGCTTGAGGCGTGGAATCCGCGGACGAGTCGCGGGGGCGAGCCCGGGGCCTCGTCACCGACTTCGTCGGCCTGGCGAAGCGGTGTCCGTGAAGGCGTGCCGCGCCGCCAGGCCGAGGACGGTGGCGACCGCGGCCAGCGCGGCCACGCTGGTGAGCGCGGTGGGCAGGGAGAACCAGTCGGCCATGAACCCGATCGCCGGCGGCCCGAGGAGCATGCCGCCGTAGCCCAGGGTGGAGGCGACGGCGACGCCGGACGCGCCGGCCAGCGCACCCGCCTGGTCCACGGCGACCGGGAACAGGTTGGCGAGCCCGAGCCCGGTCACCGCGAAACCGGCCAACGCCGCCCACACCGAGGGCGCGAGGGCGCCGAGCAGCATGCCGGCCGCCGCGACGGTACCGCCGGCGATCACGGTCCGGGCCCGCCCGAGCCGGGCCAGCAGCGTCGTCCCGGTGAGCCGGCCGATGGTCATGGCGAGCGCGAAACACGCGTACCCGGCCGCCGCCATGCCGGCGGAGGCCGCTAGGTCCTGCTGGAGGTGGAGCGCGCCCCAGTCGGCCATCGCCCCCTCCCCGTACGCCGTGCACATCGCGACGAGCCCGAAGACGACCACGACCCCGCGCCGGCTCTTGCCGCCCGCCTCCGCCGTCCGCGCCGGTGTGCGCTCGGGCGGCGCCGGCGGCTCGCACCGCAGCAGGGTGCGTCCGGCGACGGCCGTGACGAGCAGCCCGACGACGGTGAGGCCCAGCAGGTGACGGGTGGGGGAGAGGGCGCCGGCGACCAGTCCGCCGAGGCCCGCGCCGACCATCCCGCCCAGGCTGAAGGCCGCGTGGAAACTCGGCATGACCGGCCTGCGCAGGGCGGCGACCAGATCGACGGCGGCGGTGTTGAAGGCCACGTTGACCCCGCCGTAGCCCGCGCCGAACAGCAGCAGTACGGCGCCCAGCGCCGGCGCCGAGTGGGTGAGCGGGGGCAGTGCCACGCTGAGCGCGAGCACCACCATGCAGACCACGGTCACCGGATGGCTGCCGTAGCGACGGCACAGCCGCCCGGTCAGGGTCATGGTGAGCACGGCCCCGGCGGACACGCCCAGCAGGGCGAGCCCGAGGGCGCCGGAGGAAGCGTGCGTCTGGTGCTTGATGTCGGGGATGCGGACGACCCACCCCGCGAAGATGAAGCCGTCCAGGGCGAAGAAGGCGGTGATCGCGGCGCGCAGTGCCGTGAGGCTCCGGCCCGGCACGACACTGTGATCCCGGGTTTTGTTTACTATCGGCACAAAATCCAGCGTACGGGTGGTGCCGGGAGGGGGCAAGAGAACTTCGGACCGGTTCCGGCGCGGTCGGCCGTCAGTCGGGGGTCCTCCGGGTGCGGTGCTGACGAACTGGTATCCGAGGATTCGCCCGATCGGGGTTCCCGGCTCCCCGGTGGTCTCGCCCGCTCGGTGAGCACGGATCGCGCGCGTGCCCGGGGCGCGGGAACGGGGCGGCGGTTCCGACCCACCGGCCTGCCTGCGCTTTCCCCTTCCGGGGGGACGTGGGGCGGGACAACTGCGAGGGGACACGGGCATATTCGCCGACTGAACGGGTGTGCGGATGAGTGAACACGCGGTGGATACGGGTCGGTTAATGCTCGCTCACGAGCTGGTTGCGGACGGGTGAGCGCGCCATGATGGGCCCATGACGTTGGCCTCGCGCGCGCTCGCGCAACTGGCGACCTGGCCGGATCTGAGACAGACCGTGCCGAGCTGCGGCCTGGGACAGGCGGTGAGTTCCGCCCAGGGTGAGATCGTCCACTTCCACTCCGAGCGGGATGTCGATCTGCTGCTCACCGACCGGGCCGTCCGGCGGTTCGCCAAGGACCTCAAGGACTCGGGTGCGATCAGGATCGTGCGCGGCTCGCCGTGGGTGACGCTGCGCCTGGACGCCGCGAGCGACGTCGACCTGCTGCTGACGCTGGTGAGCGTGGCGCTCCAGGCCCCGCAGACATGGCCGGACCCGGTCGGACGGCCGCCGTCGGGCTGCAACGACCAGCGTGGCGCGGGGTTCGTGAAAGCCGACCTCAGCGGCATCTGAGGCGGTCGGCTCGGGGCTGTTCCGGTGGGGTGTCTGGGGCCGGTGGGGCACGGCTGTTCCGGTATCCGGGCGGGCGGGGTGCACGGTTGTTCCGGCGGCAGGGGCGGTGGGCGGGGGCACGGCCGGGCACCGGCAGTCGGGGTGAACGGCGCCCAGGCCGAAGCGGCGCCCCAGCCGATGCGGCGCCCCAGCCGATGCGGTGCCCCGGCCGATGCGTGGCGGGGGGAGTGCACGGCTGTTCTGGCAGTCGGGGCGAACAGCGCCCAGCCGAAACAGCGCCCCATCCGATGTGGGGCGGGCGGGGTGCACGGCTGTTCCGGCATCCGGGCGGGCGGGGGCGCGGCCGGGCACCGGCAGCCGGGGCGAATGGCGCCGCGGCCGATGCGGCGCCCCAGCCCATGCGTGGCGGGAGGAGTGCACGGCTGTTCCGGCATCCGGGCAGGCGGGGGCACGACCGGGCATTGGCAGCCGGGGCGAATGGCGCCCCGGCCGATGCGGCGCCCCAGCCGAAGCGGTGCCCCGGCCGATGCGGGGCGCGGCCGTGGAGACGTCAGCGGTACGGTCCTGGCCGGAGCGGCCTCGGCGGCCCGGGCGGTTTCCGGACCGGGGCGGGTGCGGCGGGCCGGGCGGTGCCCCGTGCCTCACACCGCCAGCACTCGTACGCCCGCCTCCTCGAACCGCCGTACCGTCTCCTGCCCCACCGCCGTGTCCGTCACGAGCGTGTCCACCAGCTCGGTGCCGCAGATCCGGGCGAACGCGCGGCGGCCCAGTTTGCTGGAGTCGGCGGCGACCACGACCCGCTCGGCGCGCTCGCACAGCAGGCGGTTGATGGCGGCCTCCGCCTCGTCGTGGGCCGCCGCCCCGTGCGCGACATCGAAACCGACGACACCGAGCACGGCGATGTCCAGGGTGATCTGGCCCAGCACCCCGTCCGCGAGCGGACCGATGAGTTCGTACGACTGCGCGCGCGCCACCCCGCCCGTCACCACGATCTTGAACTGGGGGCGCACGGCAAGCTCGTTGGCGATGTTGAGCGCGTTGGTGACGACGGTCAGCGCCGGCGAACCGGTGGTGAGGTCGCCGCGTACGGCCAGCGCGCGGGCCACCTCCGTGGTGGTCGTGCCGCCGGTCAGCCCCACCGCCTCGCCCGGGGCGACGAGTTCGGCCACCGCCTTGGCGATGCGCTGCTTCTCCGAGGCGCGCCGGGCCGTCTTGTAGCGCAACGGGAGTTCGTACGACACCCCGTGCACCACCGCTCCGCCCCGGGTGCGCACGAGCATCTGCTGCTCGGCGAGCTGGTCGAAGTCCCGGCGGATCGTCGCCGCCGACACCGCCAGCTCGGCCGCCGCCTCCTCGACCTCCAGCCGGCCGCGCTCGACGAGCAGTTCCAGCAGCGCCTTCCAGCGGGCGTCCCGGGACATCCGCGCCCTCCGTCTTCTTTCTCCGGACGATCTCCCGGCGACCCTAGCGCACCCGACTTCGCGGCCGAATGCTTGATTGTGCTCGAAATATCGCTATACCTTGCAAGAACAATCAGCAAGGGGAGGGTGTGGGCCATGACCCATGTCGAGAACGAGCTGAACAGCCAGCCGGAGTGCTGGATACGGGCGGCCGAACAGGCGGCGGGGCACCGGGAGGCGCTGCCGCGGGCGGGCGAGCGGGTCGCCGTCGTCGGGTGCGGGACCTCGTACTTCATGGCCCAGGCGGTGGCCGCGCTGCGCGAGGGCGCGGGGCAGGGCGAGACGGACGCGTTCGCCGCCTCCGAGTTCCCGCACGGGCGGTCCTACGACCGGGTCGTCGCCCTCACCCGGTCCGGCACCACCACCGAAGTACTGGAACTGCTCGGCCGGTTGGCCGGCCGGACCCGCACCACCGCGGTCACCGCCGACCCGGACACCCCGGTCGTGGCCACCGCGGACGACCTCGTGGTCCTGGACTTCGCCGACGAACGCTCCGTCGTCCAGACCCGGTTCGCCACCACCGCGTTCACCCTGCTGCGCGCCCACCTCGGCCTGCACACCGACGCCGTCGTGACCGACGCGCGCACCGCCCTGGCCGCACCCCTGCCCGAAGGGCTCCCGGAATGCCGCCAGTTCACCTTCCTCGGGCGCGGCTGGACGGTCGGTCTCGCCAACGAGGCCGGGCTGAAGATGCGCGAGGCCTCCTTGTCCTGGACCGAGGCCTACCCGGCGATGGAGTACCGGCACGGCCCGATCAGCGTGACCACCGAAGGCACCGCCACCTGGATGCTCGGCACGGCACCCGACGGGCTGGCCGCGCAGGTCCGCGCCACCGGCGGGCTGTGGATCGAGGCCGAAGGGGACCCGCTCGCCGAACTCGTCCGCGTCCAGCGGCTCGCGGTCGCGGTCGCCGCCGCCCGGGGACTCGACCCCGACCGGCCGCGCCACCTGACCCGCTCGGTCATCCTCGCCCCCTGACCCGCCGGCCCCGCTCAGGAAGGACACACCCCCGTGCCCCTCGTGCCCACCGGTGAGCTGGTCACCCGGGCCGCAGCGGCCCGCGCCGCCGTCGCCGCGTTCAACGTCATCACCCTGGAACACATCGAGGCCGTCATCGCCGGCGCCGAGTCGGCCGGCTCGCCCGTCGTCCTCCAAGTCAGCGAGAACGCCGTCAAGTTCCGCTACGGGCGGCTGCTGCCGCTGGCCCGTGCCGCCGTCACCGCCGCCGAACGGGCCGCCGTACCCGTCGGGTTGCACCTGGACCACGTGCAGAGCGACGATCTGCTCCGCCAGGCGCCCGATGCCGGGTTCGGCTCGGTCATGTACGACGCGGCCCGCCTGCCCTACGCCGACAACCTCGCCGCGACCCGGGCCGCCGCCGACTGGGCGCACGCCCAAGGGCTGTGGATCGAGGCCGAGTTGGGGCAGATCGGCGGCAAGGACGGCCGGCCCCCGCTGGACGCCCACGCACCCGGCGCCCGCACCGACCCGGACCGGGCGCGGGACTTCGTCGCCTCCACCGGCGTCGACGCCCTGGCCGTCGCCGTCGGCAGCGCGCACGCCATGACCAGCCGCACCGCCGTCCTCGACCACGCCCTGCTCACCCGGCTGTCCGCCGCGCTGAGCGTGCCGCTCGTCCTGCACGGCTCCAGCGGCGTGCCGGACGAGGGACTGGTCGAGGCGGTCGGCAACGGCATCGCCAAGGTCAATGTGGGCACCGCGCTCAACGCGGCCATGACCGGCGCGATCAGGGATTTCCTAGCCGCCCGCCCCGAGGCCGTCGACTCCCGCGCCTACCTCGGCGTGGGCCGGGAGGCGATGGCCGGCGAAGTGCGCCGGATCATCGGGGTGCTGCCCCGGACCGGCGGCTGACCAGCGCCCCGGGAACCGCGCGACCCGCGAGGACGCCGCGGCCGTCCGCGCGGTTCCCGGCGGAGCGCCTAGGCCGTTTCTTTCAGATCATCGGATCGTTGGTCTGGGTGTGTCGTTGACTGACGCCCAG
>NZ_BAAASM010000029.1:0-60604 GCF_039532885.1 Streptomyces nogalater
ACTGGGCGTCAGTCAACGACACACCCAGACCAACGATCCGATGATCTGAAAGAAACGGCCTAGACGGAGCCAGAAGGCCGCGACGGGGCCGTGGGGCCGAACGAGGGGGTGGACGAGCGGGCTCCGGACGCGCCGACCGAGCTTGGAAAGCGATCCTGGTGGGCGGTGCTGAGGGAACGCTGAAGGAGTTCAAGGACGATGAGCCCGCAGACCGGGCGGCTGCATGAGCCCGCAGACCAGGCGGCTGCCCTGACCTATTACGGGGTGCTGTCCCGTTCCCGGCGATGCTGGTGCTGGTGTCGCTGATGGGTATCGCGGGGCAGTCGGCAACGCGCAGGTGATGGACAACATCAACGAGCCGGCGCCGGGTTCCGCGCGCAGCATCATCAGCAGCGCCGTGAAGCGGCTGCAGGGCTACGGCGGCGTGGGCTCCGTCATGGCGATTGTGGGTCTGGCGCTAGCCGTGTGGTCGGCGGCGGGCTATGTCGCCGCCTTCATCCGTACCGCCAACGCCGTGTATGACATGCCGGAGGAGCGTCCGTGGTGGAGGTGCTGCCGGTCTGTCTGGGTGTGCCGGTGATGCTGCTGGTCCTGGCGGTGATCAGTGCGCTGATCGTTGTGTTCACCGGTGGGCTGGCACGTCAGGCGGGCGCCGTGCTGGGCCTGGGCGACGCGGCGCTGACGGCGTGCAGGAGGACCGACGCCGTTTCGCCTGAGGCAGCCGCACCGCCCGGGCGTCGGGCTCGCCCGTGAGCGCGCCGGTATTCGCCGCGCGTGGCGGGCGTGCGTTGCTTGCCGGGCCATGGGCCGCGCGGCCTCCTTCTTGGCGGGAGCCGCCCTGCGGTGGGCGGGCGAGCGTTACGCACGGGCGGTGCTGATACGGGCTCGCCGCAGTGGCGCTCCTGCTCGGTGGAGGCTGGCGAGTGCCTGCCGGTAGGAGCTGATCAGGCCGGTTTCCAGGTAGTCCACTCCCAGTTCCTGGCAGTAGCGGCGGACGATGGGCTGGGCCTTGCGCAGGTGGGGGGTGGGCATGCTGGGGAACAGGTGGTGTTCGATCTGGTGGTTCAGTCCGCCCAGCGCGAGGTCGGTGAACCAGCTGCCGCGCACGTTGCGTGCGGTCAGGACCTGGCGGCGCAGGAAGTCGGGACGGTCGTTGCCGGTCAGGATCGGCATGCCTTTGTGGTTGGGTGCGAACAGGCAGCCGAGGTAGAGGCCGAACAGGCACTGGTGGACGGCCAGGAACGCGATCGCCATGCCTGCGGGCAGGACGAGGAACAGCGCGGTCAGGTAGGCCGCGGTGTGCCCGTAGAGCAGCATGCCGTCCAGGGTGCGGTTCTTCAGGGCGCGGTTGCCCAGTGCCCGCGCGCTTGAGACGCGAAGGTTGACCCCCTCCAGCGCGAGCAGCGGGAAGAAGAGGAACGCCTGCCAGCGGCCGATGAGCCCCGGCAGTCCGGTGGCGGCGCGGGCCTGGCCTTGAGACCACACCAGCAGGTCGGGGGCGATGTCCGGATCGAGGGCCTCGTGGTTGGGGTTGGCGTGGTGGCGGGTGTGTTTGTCCTGCCACCATCCATAGCCCATCCCGATCGCGGCCCCGGCGATACGGCCGGACGTCTCGCTGGGCCGGCGTCGACGGAAGACCTGGCGGTGCGCGACATCGTGGGCGAGCAGAGCGACCTGTCCGAATATCACGGCGAGGTAGGCGGCGACCGCCAGGCTCCACCAGCCGGCGCCGACGAGGACGAACGCGGTCCAGCCACCGGCGTAGGCGACGGCCACGGCGATGGACCGGACGGTGTAGTAGCCGGGGCGCCTGTTCATCAGGCCGGCCTCGGTGATCTGCTTGGACAGGCGGGCGAAATCACCGCCGCCCGCGGGGGGCGGGCGGCGGGATGCGGTGTGCGTGGTCATGCTGTCGGTGTGTCCTTCCCGGGTGACGGGCCGCGTCCGGCCGACGGTGTGCCGGATGCGCGGTGGCAGCCGGGTACCCGCATCCGTGCCGTCGGCACGGCAGCCGGGGTGCTTGTCAGAGTTTGCGGGTGTCGCGGGGCTCGACCCAGGGCTCTTCGCCGGGAGGGTGGCCGCTGTCGACGGCCCGGGCGCGTTCAAGGCCGAGCAGGATGGCGATGTCGGAGATCCACGACCAGACGGGAAGATGATCACTTCGGCCAGCTGCCGTAGTTCTTGTTGTAGCTGCTGTAGTTCGCCACGTAGAAGGCGAACGCGACGATGGCGGCCGTGACGAGCGGCCCGCCGTCGCCGGAGGGCGGCTCGAGTCAGTACAGCGCCATGAGCGGCGTCGAGATCGGCCGCAGCCCCTCCCCCTCGGTCTCGGAGACCAGCAGCGCGAACTCGGAGCAGCTGCGCGGCCGGCTGACCGAGACCATCACCCGGGTGATGGCCGTGCTGTCGAACAACCCGTACAACCTGTGGGCCGGCGAGAGCCTCGCCAATCAGTCGATCAACCGTGTCGGCCAGCAACTCTCGGCCCGGCTAGGGCAGTTCGAGGACGACGACGAGCTGATCGAGGAGGTGCGGAGGCGGGCGGCCGCAGGTGCCGACAACGCCAACCAGGACCGGAACGTGTGGACGCGGGTCCGGGACACCCTGGAGGGCGTGGCCGCCTCCGACGCCCGCAAGTTCATCCAGTCGATCGTGGACTCCTTCGACATCGACATCCCGGTGACCGGCGAGGACGAGACCTCCAGCACGTACGGCGGTCTGGCGGACCAGGCGGCCGTCGTCCGCAACGTCCTGGCCACCGGCCTCGCCCAGGAGGTGCTGCAGATGAGCGGAGGTACCCTGCCCGACGACTTCGACGACCTGATCGCGCACGTGGGCGACTGGCTGCGGCGGTACCTGCGCCCGCAGACCCTGCAGACCGGCATGTCCCGGGGACGCCGCCTGGTGGGCGAACGGAGCCGGCAGGGCGAGGAGGGTTGATGCCTCGTCAGGACGCCGGGCCGCGGTCGGCGTCGCCGTCAGGCTCCGGGAGGCCGAGGAGGCGGAGGTGGGCCGCGGCGGCGGTGGCGACCGAGCGGCGGGCGGATTCCAGCAGCGCCCGCAGGCCGTGGCCGTCGTCGCGGGTGCCGCTCAGCGCGACCCCGAACCCGGTGAACGCCGACCGGCGCAGCGCCGCGTCGCCTGGTGGGCCGGGAACAGCGAGCACGACCGCAACCACTGAGCCGAACGGGTGACGGGCCGCGCCCACGCCGACAACGCGTGAACACGAGGACCTCATCGTGCCCGCCCGTATCGGCCCGGGTGTGGGCCAGGTCCACCGCTTCGTCCTGGACGAACTCGGCGCCCGAGGCGAGCTGGACTGGTCGGGGTGCGCGTTCGACTCCGTCAGTGTCCGGGCCCTCGAAGGGGGCACCTGACAGCTCCTCGTCCTGGACGGCGAGCACACGCTGGCAGAGGTGGGACCGTCGGCGTGGGTGACGGCTGAGGCAGGGTCCCGTGTCAGGTGTAGGCGAGCAGGCGGCCGGCGGCGATCACTCCGGACCACACGAGGATCGAGACGACGGCCGCCGTCCTCGCCCGCACCGGGCTCGGGACCCCGATGTCCCAGCCGTCGACGTGGCGGAAGGCGCCCCAGTGGAAGACGGCGGTGTTGACGCCGGCGAGGGTCAGCAGGCCGAGCTTCCACGGGGCGGCACCGCTGTTGCCGACGGCCACGGCCCCGGCGACGAACAGCACCACGCCGCTGACGACGGCTACCGCGAGGCCGAACCGGGCCAGCGGCAGCAGATGCCGGGCGGCCGCCGTGACGGGCAGCAGCCGACGGCCGACCCCGAGCAGCCGCAGGTCGAAGGCGACGGCGGGGCCGACGAGCAGCGCGATGCCGAGGATGTGCACGCTCTCCAGTGAGGAGTACACCAGGGGGGTGGTGCGGACGGCCTCGCCGAGGCCGGAGCGCTCGAGCCGGGAGAAGAAGTCGTCCACGGTCAGCCCCGTCCGGCGCGGCGCACGACGTAGTACCCGCCCCCCAGGAAGAGCAGCAGCACGCCACCGCCGGTCAGCAGCCAGACGGTCGTGTTCGCGGGGGCGTTGGACAAGTGGGCGGTGCTGCTCTGCTCGCCGGCCGGTGCCGTCCCGCCCGTCCCGGAAGGGGGTTCGGGGGCCGCCGGCAAGGGCACGGACCGCTGGCGTACGGTCTGTCCGTTCTCCAGGACGATCATCTCGGGGCGCAGTTCGTCGTCGTGGTCCCGGTCCGGGTAGCCGACGACCTCCAGCTTGTCGCCCTCCTCCACCTCCCCCTCCATGCCCCAGGCGGACAGCCGCTCCAAGGGCGCCAGGATCAGGGTCAGCTCGTCGCTCGGACCGGAGTAGGAGCGGGTGGCCCGCATGACGTCCCGGCCGCCGATGTCCTCCAGGTCCGGGGGGATCTCCCGGCCGGCCCAGCCGTCCGGGACCCGCGTGTGCTCGACGCGCAGCGTCACCTCGGGGTGCGGGTTGCCCCAGCGGACCCCGGTAACGGTGCCGGCGGCGTAGGAGGGGGCGGTCGTGTCGTAGTGCTCCCAGCCGTGGTGCGCGGACGCCGGAGCGGCGGGTATCAGGGCCAGGGCGAGTGCGGCAACGGTCATGGCCGACGCGGACGTGGAGGAACGAGGTCGCATGTCCCGCAGTCTCGTCGGCCGGCCCGGCCGCACCTCCGATTGTTCACCGGACTCGGGGCGCGTGATTGCCTGGGGGCATGAATCTCGAACAGCTGCGCTGCGTGGTGGTCCTGGCGGAGGAGCTCCACTTCGGCCGCACGGCACGGCGTCTCGGTCTGCAGCAGCCGACTCTGAGCCAGCAGGTGCGCAGGCTGGAGGACGAGCTGGGCGTGGCCCTCTTCGAGCGGACCACCCGCGACGTGGCCATCACGGCGGCGGGCGAGAGTTTCGTCGCCGAGGCCCGCCTGGCCCTGCACCATGCCGAGCAGGCGCGGATCGTCGCCCGGCAGACCGGGCGCGGGGAGGTGGGCCGGCTCTCCCTGGGCTTCGTCGGCTCGGTCGTCCCCGAGCTGCTGCCCCGGCTGCTGCGCCGGTTCCGCCGGGCGTATCCGGGTGTGGAGCTGGAGATGCGGGAGTTGCCCAGCGCCCGGCAGGCCGAGGAGTTGCTCGCCGGACGCATCGACGTGGGAATACTGCACGCATGGGGTGAGGGTGAGATGCCGGACGGGCTGGCCGCCCAGGAGATCCACCAGGAGGCCTTGGTCGCGGCGCTGCCCAGACGGCATCCGCTGGCGGCCCTCGCGCCGCTGCCCACGGCGCGGCTGGCCGGGGAGCCGTTCATCCTGTTCCCCCGCCGTCTGGGGCCGGCCCTCCACGACCGGATCACGGAACTGGCCAGGAGCGCCGGTTTCGAGATCCGGGTGGCGCAGGAGGCGGGTCACATGCAGACCATCCTGGGGCTGGTCGCGGCCGAGGTGGGGGTGTCCGTCGTGCCCCGGACGATGGCGGCGCTGCGGCAGCCCGATGTCGTCTTCCAGCGGCTCGACCCGGAGCCCGCGCCGCTCCCGATGCAGCTCGTGTGGCGGCACGGTGACACCAGCCCGGTGGTGCGCACCTTCCGGGCCATGCTCACGGCGGCGCCCTCCGAGCCCCGCGGACGCCGCGACGGGTGACTCCCCGCCCGCCAAGGGCCGCGCCGTACCGCTTGGAGTTCCTGGAGACCGGGTTGGTGAGGAGGGCGGCGTAGGGATCCGGTCAGCCTCCGTGCCGCGTGGGCGAGTTCGCCGCTGTCCCGTGGACAGGGGATGAGGTCTTTCAGCCGCACCGGGTGGGAGTCGAATTCGACCTGCGTGTCCCACCGGCAGGAGACGGGCGGTGTCACCGATGGGGCGAAGTGCTCGGCGGTATCGACGCGTTGCCGGGAAGTGTGACACGTCGCGGGAGCGAGCCGGTGGGGGACTCGGGTGCCGTCCGGCAGAAGCAGGCGGGCTCCGTCTCTGCCGATGGAACTACCTGGTCCACCTCCGCCGCGTCGGGGTGGCCAGGCCTTCGACCGGGGCCTCCCGAGAGGCGCCGGTTCGGAACCGGTTCCCGCAACCATCGCCACGGCGCCGCCCGCGCATGCCGCCGATCCCCTCTTCGACCATGTGCACGTGGTGGTGAACGAGCAGACCGGCCGCGGTCCGCACGATGCCCTGCGGCAAGACGTACGGGCCCTTGCACCGGAATCCCAGGATCAACAGGGGAACCAATGCCCTGGTAAACGAGACATGACCCAACGTCCTCGACTCGAACAGCAAGGGGAACGTGTATCTGAAGGAGAGGACAACCGGCAACCGTTATCAGAGCTGGCTTTTCTCCGGGCCTGACGCGGCCCGCGTCCGCTGCCGCGAACCGCACTTCGGCGACGGACACGAGCCGACTGAGGATCAGGCGGGCTGGTCCTTGTCGGTGGGCAGCCAGACCCGCATGGTCGCCGGGTCGATCGGAATCGAGATGTGCTCGTGCGTGATCGACCAGGCTCCGTTCGACCGCCGGAGGCAGACGGTCTCCCGTACCCATATCGACGCCTGGAGCCCGCCCTTGCGCTCTCCCGAGTCGCGGTGAAGCATGTGCGCGAACGCGGTGTCCCCGCTGGTCACGAGGGTGAGGTCGTGCGTGTCCAGGCTGATGGGGCCGACGTACCCGTCGAACCAGCGCAGGAAGTTGCGGCGGATCTCGTCGGTCCCGGCGAACCGCAGTGGGGGGACGACGTCGTAGTAGACGGCGTCGGCGGCGTAGAAGGACATGAGCCGGTCGATGTCCTTCGTCTGCTGGGCCTCGGCGCGGTTCGCCAGCAGGGCCCGAAGCTCGGACTCGTGGGTGGCCATTCGTGTACTCCTTCGATCGAGGTGTGTTTTGGGTACGACGAGACGGCCCGGCGGATTGTGAGGCGGGGCGCCGGTCTCACATTCCGGGGCCCTGTCTCGTCGTACAGGCGAGGGAAGATCCGACCGAGGGAGCCGCGAGACCATGACGACCAGTTCGACCGTGCCGGAAGACGGCCGCCTCGACCCGGTTCCGGGCGCGGTCACCGGTGAACGCCGCCGGCTGATCAACCTCGCCTACCGGATGCTGGGCTCCCTGGCCGAGGCGGAGGACGTCGTCCAGGAGACGTACGCCCGCTGGTACGCGATGTCCCCTTCGCGGCGGGAGGCGGTGGCGTCCCCCGGCGGCTGGCTGACCAAGGTCGCCGGTCGTATCTGCCTCGACGTGCTCCGCTCGGCCCGGGCCCGGCGGGAGCGCTACGTGGGGGAATGGGTCCCCGAGCCGCTGCCCGAGCGCACCGAGTGGCCCGCCGGCGCGACGGACGGCAGCACGGCCGATCCGGCCGACCGCATCACGCTCGACGAGTCGGTCAGCATGGCGTTCCTCGTCGTACTGGAAGCGATGACCCCGGCGGAGCGCGTGGCGTTCGTCCTCCACGACGTCTTCCGTTACCCCTTCTCCGAGGTGGCCGGCATCGTCGGCCGCACCCCGGCCGCCTGTCGTCAGCTGGCGTCCTCGGCCCGCCGCCGCATCGAGGTCTCGCGGGCTCCCTTGTCGCCGACGGCCCAGCCGGCCCGTGTCGTCAGGGAGTTCAAGCAGGCGTGGGAGACCAAGGACATCCACGCACTCATCGGCCTTCTCGACCCCGACGCCACCGCCGTCGGAGACGGCGGCGGGCGCGTCACGGCCCTGCTCCACCCGATCGAGGGTGCCGAGCGCATCGCCCGCTTCTTCGCCGACCGGACCCGCCCGGGCCGCCTGAAGGTTCGGGAGTACACGGTCAACGGCCAACCCGGACTGGTGGCCCACCTGGACGGCGTCGTCGTGGCGGTGTACGCGTTCGATGTCGCGGACGGCCGGATCCGACGGATCTGGGCCGTGCTCAATCCCGAGAAGCTCCGGCCGTGGAGGACGGGCTGACGTCCGCCCTCCACGGCGGACCGCGAGATGACGTGCCGCGAGGTGGAGATCCCCGAGGTCATCCCCCTGGTACTGCTCGTCAGCGACGGAATCCCGGACAGGTGACCATGGCGAGGCCGAGGAATTGCGCCGGGACCGCGCGGGCACGCCGCAGGCCCTCGCAGACGCACTCGGCGCCGCCGTCGACGTCCACAAGATCACGGCCGCCGGCGCGGCACTCTCCGCGCACCTCAGCGCGGCCGGTGCCCCCTGCTCGCTCCCGGGCCCGATCGTCATGACCCGCTGACACCGGTCAAGGGAGCACCGGCCCTCAACTGGTCCCCAAAAACGGTCAGGGCCGGGTTCGGATGTCTCCGGACCCGGCCCTGACCTGCGACTCTCACGAGTCGGGACGACAGGATTTGAACCTGCGACCCCTTGACCCCCAGGAGCGAAAGCCTCACTCCGCCGCCCCGAGCGAGGAAATCGCAACAGGCCCTTTCGGAAGGGGGGAGTCATCTTGCCTGTCACTCGCTGCACCCGGGAGAGCCGGACCGGGAGGAAAAACATTTCCCCGGGGTATCCAAGGTCCGCGACTGCACTAAAATCTCCTGAAAGTAAATAAAACACTTGCCCGGAATCCTGCCGGGTTCCCGTTTCCGGTGTCCGCCCGGCATGCGGGCGGCGGGACAAAGGTTCTTCCTGGCCGGTGTCCCGTCGGCGCAGCCCGTGGCAGGAGTGGCCCCCCTGTAGAGCACGACGGCCGGTCACCGCGCCGGCCGGGTACGGATCGCCGCCTGCCAGCCCGCGGCACGGCCGGTCCACGCGGACATGCCGCTTTCCCCGCCCGCCTGTACGAGCCAAAGATTTTCGGGCGGACCAGAAGACAAATCGGCCATTAATCATCGAAACAGAACTGCCTAAATAATACTTTTTACCCGGTCGGTCACTCGGGTTATCTCAGCCGAAAAGATGGGGACATCCGGTATGAGCAAGGAGATGAATCCGGATATCCATTCGCCTGGGTGCCGAGCGAGGCGCCCGGGTAAATGATCGCCGGGACTCATGAACCATCTCGCCCGGTGGCGTCCCTCGCCTCGGCTGCGGAACGGCTGCCACCGGACACGACGTGTAGGACTACGGCAACCGGGAGGCATCATGGCTTCACCGTCAGCGAATCCCCCCACGACCGTCCCCGCGCAGGCTTCCCGGACGCCTGACAGCGCGGACGCTCCCGATCCCAGGTGTGTTCCCGACACCCCGCCCGAAGAACCTCCGGAGCCGCCGTGCGGGCCTCAGTGCCCTCCTGATCCCCAGGGGCCGCCCGGCCCACAGGGGCCGCCCGGTCCCCAGGGGCCGCCCGGTCCGCAGGGGCCGCCCGGCCCACAGGGCGTGCCGGGGCCCCAGGGAGCACCCGGCCGTATGGGCAACGCCGGGCCTGCGGGCCCCACGGGGCCTGCGGGCGAGACAGGGTGCGCGGGACCGGCCGGGCCCGCCGGCCCGGAGGGGCCGCCTGGCCCGCGGGGCCCCCGCGGGGTGGAGGGCCCGCCCGGCTGCGCCGGGCCGTCCGGTCCGCCGGGCCCCGAAGGTCCTCAGGGGCCGGAGGGCTGCGAAGGCCCGCCGGGCAGGGACGGCAAGGACGGGAAGCCCGGTGCACACGGGCTGCAAGGGGCCGACGGCCGTGAAGGCCCCCCCGGCCCCCGCGGCCCCCAGGGTCCGCAGGGTGAGCCGGGGCCGGTCGGTCCCTGCGGCCCCCGTGGCCCCCGGGGCCCGCAGGGTGACCCCGGCGATCCGCCGAGCCGGGAGCACCTGCGCCAGCTCGTCCGTGAGTGCCTCGCCGAGCTCGGCTTCTGTACATCCGTCTGACCGGGGCCGCCGGCGGGGGGCCCCGGTGGCGGTGTTGGGGGCCGCGTACAGGGCGGAGGGCTGCCACGGCACCCCCGCCTCGGGGTACAGGCAGGCGTGTCCGGCTGCTTCGACGGCGGGCAAGGTGATCTGGTGCGTCCGTACGTGGTCGGGGTGGCCCGTCAACCGGCCGAGAACCTCGTGCGTGATGACTTCCCTGGAGCGGCAACGCCGAACAAGCCCAGTGAACCTCTTCCATCCTGAGTAGTTGCAGGTCAGGAGCGTGTGGACGGCCTGGACGATGGTGCTGATGCGGCGGGTGGAACAGCGGGCCTGCCGGAGCAGTCGCCAGGTCTTGAGTCGGGCGAAGGCGCGTTCGCCCGGGGCCCTCGGTTTGGCGTGGTCGCGGTTGAACTGCTGGTAGTGCTCGGGGTGTTCGCCGTGGTGGTAGTAGGGGGTACGGAACGTGGCGCCGGCACCCTGGTAGGCGCGGTCGGCGAGTACGAGGATCTGTCGGGTGGGCAGGCTTGGTCGATGCCGTGGGCGCGGGCCGCGGTCAGGTCGTGGGTGCGGCCCGGCGAGGACGCGCCCTGCCCGCCTACCACACCGACAACGAACAGGGGTTCACCTTCCGCACCCACGACCACGCCTGGCACCCCACCGACCACGAGGGCCTCACCCTCCTCCACCGCCCCTCACTCCCGGCCACGCCACGCCCGACAACCGAGCCACCCGCAACCGCGGCGGTGCCGGCAGCGGCCGGCCGCGGGTGTCTTCTCCGTCCATCGGGAAGAGGCACACGGGCGGAACCCCCACCTCCTGGTCGCTGGAACCTTCGCTCACGTCGTCGCGTCCACGGCCCGGTCGTCCAGCGGGTCGGGCAGGGGCAGCAGGACGCGGAAGGTGCAGCCCCGGCCGGGGGCGGTGACGAGGGTGATCTGGCCGGCGTGGGCGGTGACGAGGGCGTGGGCGATGGCGAGGCCGAGACCGGAACCGCCGGTGGCACGGGTGCGGGAGTCGTCGGTGCGGTAGAAGCGGTCGAAGACGTGGGCACGTTCGGTGGCGGTGAGGCCGGGACCCTGGTCGGCGACCTCCAGGACCGCGTGCCGGCCGACGGTGCCGACGCCGATACGGATGGGGGTGCCGGGAGGGGTGTGGGTGACGGCGTTGCCGATGAGGTTGGTGACGACCTGTCGGAGTCGGGCCTCGTCGGCGTGTGCCGGGGCGGTGGCGGGTTTTCCGCCGCCGGGCCCGGTCAGGGTCACCGGGCGCGTGGCGTCCAGGGCCTGGACGTCGTGGAGGGCGTCGGCGGCGAGGGTGCGCAGGTCCATGGGGCGAGGTCGAGGGCGAAGGCGGATTGCCTGGCGGCACGCGTGCCGCCGGTGGCCGCGCCCTCGGTGTCCTCGTCCAGGCGGGCGAGGAGGAACATCTCCTCGACGAGGCGGGTGAGGCGTGCGGACTCCTCGGCGATGCGAGTCATCGTCTGGTCGACGTCCTCGCGGGTGGGCATGGCGCCCATGCGGTACAGGTCGGTGTAGCCCTTGATGCCGACGAGCGGCGTCCGCAGTTCGTGGCTGGCGTCGGCGAAGAAGCGCCGGGTTCTCGCCTCGGCCTCCGCGCGGGCCCGGAAGGCCGTGTCGATGCGGCCGAGCATCTGGTTGAGACAGGTGGTCAGGCGTCCCACTTCGGTGTTCGGGGCGGCCACTTCGGGGACGCGGTGGGAGTAGTCGCCGGCGGTGATCGCCGTCGCGGTCTCCTCGATCCGGGTGAGGGGGCGCAGTCCGGAGCGCACGGCGAACCAGCCGGCGACGCCCAGGATCGTGAGCAGCGCCGCGCCTGCCGTCAGGGAGAGGTTCCGGGTCTTGGTGACAGTGCGGTGCACCTCTTCCAGGGAGGTGGCCACGACGACGCTGCCGCGGGGCGCGGAGCTGTCCGGGGGGAAGACCTGGGCGGGCTGGGTCAGGGCGATGACCCGCCAGTGGTGCTCGCCACCGCGCGCGGGCACGGTGAAGGGGCGGCCCCGGTGGGCGAGGACGGTGGCACGGTCGAGACGGGGCAGCTCGGGACCGCCGCCCGGGGGCGCGGTGCTGGCGTCGAAGGTCCTGTGGGTGGCGCCGGTGTCGTCCACGTACGTGACGGTCGTGTCGCCGAGCACGCTGAGGGCGCGCACGCTCGGCGGGGTGCCGGCCCCGGACGGCGGTGCCAGCCGGGCGGCGATCTGTCCGGTCAGGACGAGCCGGTCGTCCACCCGGTCCTGGAGGTAGCCGCGCAGGGCCGTGGTGACGAGCAGGCCCGTGCCGAGGAGACCGACGGCGACCAGCGCGACGGACAGGCACAGCAGACGGGTGCGCAGCGACATCCGGCCGAGCCTCACCGTGGGTGAAGGGAAGCGCCTCACGGCCGGGGCTCGCGGATGACGTAGCCGACGCCGCGGACGGTGTGGATGAGTTTGGGCCCGTCGGTGTCGACCTTGCGGCGCAGGTAGCTGATGTAGGTGTCGACGATGCTGGGGTCGCCGCCGAAGTCGTACTCCCACACGCTGTCCAGGATCTGGCCCTTCGACATGGTGCGTCCGGCGTTGGCGACCAGGAAGTGCAGGAGGCGGAACTCGGTCGGGGACAGCCGTACGGTCCGCCCCGCCCGGGTGACGTGGTGGCTGTCGGGTTCGAGCTGCAGATCGCCGACGGTGAGGCGGGCCGGCGACTCGCCCCGGGTGCGGCGCAGTACGGCGTGGATGCGGGCGATCAGCTCCTCCAGGTCGAAGGGCTTGGTGACGTAGTCGTCGCCGCCGAGGCGCAGTCCGTGCAGCCGGTCCTGCCGGTCCTCGCGTGCGGTGACGAAGAGGACCGGCACGTCGCCGCCCCGGCCGGGCAGGGGCGAGCGGGGCTGGGCGCGCAGCCGGCGGATCACCTCGAAGCCGTCCATGTCCGGGAGCATGACGTCCAGGAGGACCAGGTCGGGGGCGTGCCGTGCGGCCAGGTCGAGGGCTTCCCGGCCGGTGGCGGCGGCGTCGACGTCGAACCCGGCGTAGCGCAGGGCGGTGCGCAGCAGTTCCCTGACGGTGGGTTCGTCGTCGACGACGAGCAGGTGGTCCGGGCGGCCCGCGGTGCGCGGGGGAGGTGTCGGTGCCGCCATGGTCGTGGTTCGCCGCCTTTCCCGGATGCCACGGTGCCGCTTCGCGCGGGCGTTGCTCAAACGTTCTTCTCAGGAGATCACATGGCCTCAGGGGGCCGGGTCCGGCGTGAGGGAGCGGCGCCTGGACGTGGTACCGGACGATCCCGCGGGGCCTTCGCGGCGCCGTGCCCGTCGGCCCTGGAGGCGGCTTCCGCCGTACCCGGCGAGGGCGGCCGCGACGAACGCGGTGAGCGCGGACAGCCGGGGGCTCGTGTCGAGGCCGACGCGCAGGCCGCCCATCTCGCTGCCCATGAGGCTGACGCCGATGCGCAGTGAGCCGCGCGCGAGGTAGGGGAGCACGAACGTCGCGGCACCGACCGCGATGCCCATGCGCAGGGCGGTGTCCGTGTGGCGGTCCAGGAAGGAGTCCGCGTCCTCCCGAGCGGTGCGGGCCGGGGTGCGGGCGGCGGCGACGTATCCGGCGAGGAGCAGCAGGAGCAGGGTGAGCAGCAGTCCGATCACCCACAGTGGTACGCCGGCGCCGGCCCAGTGTCCGAGGTCCACCACACGGTCCCGGTCCGACGCTCCGTCCCGCTGCCCCGCGCCGAGCATGCCGGCCATCCCGCCGCCCTCGGGCCGCGGCCGCCGCACCCCCGCCTCCCAAGAGGTGCCCGCCCCCGTGGTGAGCAGTGCGGCGATCAGGTTGGGACCGGCGAGCAGCAGCGCGCCCGCGGCCTCGGCCGCCCGCTCCCGGCCGGTCAGCGCCGCGGCCCCGGCGAGTACGGCGACGGCCAGGGCGACGCAGCACAGCACGGCCGCGGACCCCGTCAGGGCGGACAGGACGGCGTGCCACTTCAGCCGCGGCCCGCCGAGGGCGACGGGGCGGGGCAGCGTCGTACGGCGGGCGGCGAGGCAGCCGACCGCGAGAACGGCGACCACGCCCAGCCAGCCGAGGAACGCGGTGGTGACGACATCGGTCCGGAAGTCGACCGAGGACAGGCCCGAGGCGAGCCCACCGCCTGCCCCGCCGCCGAACCGGCCGGAGCCGACCCGTTCGGCGATCCTGTCCTTGACGTTCTCCGGCAGCCGGACCGTGCCTCGCGCCAGGCCGGCGCACACCGGGAGGGCCACCGCCGTGATCGCCAGTGCGCCGCCGCACCGCGCCCACAGCATCGCGGGGGTAGGTCGTGCCCGGCGGCGCAGCGGCCGGAAGAACCCCGTGGCCAGGACGGCCGTGCCCAGGAAGGACAGCGTCAGGGGGGTCAGCGCCACCTCACCGGCCAGCCCGAGGCTCAGGCCACCGCCACCGCCCCCGCCAAACAGTCCGCCGAGTCCTCCCGCGTCGGCGGACCCGGCGGCCACGGCGGCCGACTCCAGGGTGACGCCGCCGCCGACGGCGAGGCTCACCAGCACCGGCACCAGCCGGGCAACCGGTGCGACGGCGCCGGCACCGAGGAGGACGAGGGCCGCCCAGGCGGTGGCGGACATGGCGACGAGGGCGGTCACGGCGGCGAGGGCGCCTGCGAGAGCGTGACGCCACACGGGAAGGGAGGGGCGGGACGACGGTGCGGACATGAGCGGACTCCTCCGAACGGGGAACGGGGTTCAGGTACCGGAGACATGGCCCGCGGCCGCGTCGACGGGGGCGGCCCCGCCCGCCTCGGCCACGCCCTGGCGCGAGGACTCCAGCCGTTCTCCCTCCACGTCGAGGTCGGGCACGAGCCGGTCCAACCAGCGGGGAAGGCTCCATGCCCGCCGGCCGAGGAGGGCCAGCACCGCCGGGACGAGCGTCATGCGGACGACGAACGCGTCGAAGAAGACGGCGGCGGCGAGCCCGAACCCGATGGTCTTGAGGATCTGCTCCGCGGAGCCCAGGAACGCGGCGAACACCGAGACCATGATCACGGCGGCGGCGGTCACCACCCGTGCGCTGTGCTCGAATCCGCTGATCACACAGTCCTTCGGTGACTGACCGTGGACGTACGCCTCGCGCATCCGGGTCACCAGGAACACCTCGTAGTCCATGGCGAGGCCGAAGACGACACCCACCATGAAGATCGGCATGATCGACACCACCGGCCCCGGCTCCGTGACGCCGAAGACGGACCCCAGCCATCCCCACTGGAAGACCGCGACCACCGCGCCCAGCCCGGCCAGCACCGACAGCAGGAAGCCGAGCGCGGCCTTGAGCGGAACGAGCAGGGAGCGGAAGACGGCGATGAGCAGCACGAACGCCAGACCGACCACGAGGGCCAGGTACGGGATCAGCGCGTCCGACAGCTTCTGCGAGACGTCGACGTTCATCGCGGTCGTGCCGGTGACCAGCGCCCGGGCGCCGACGTCCCGGGCGAGCGCCGGTTCGCGCAAGGCGTGCACGAGGTCGGCGGTCCGCGTGCTGCTCGGGGACGCGGCCGGTACGACGCTCAGTACGGCGGTGTCACCGGAGGCGCTCAGCCGGGGCTGTCCCACGGCGGTGACGTCCTCGCGGCCGCCTGTCCGCCCGGCGACGCTCTTCGCGGCCTGTTCGGCGCTGCCACCGCCGTCGGCCTGGACGACCACGGTGAGCGGGCCGTTGAAGCCCGGTCCGAAGCCCTCGGCGATCATGTCGTAGGCCCGGCGCTGGGTCGTCGAAGCGGGCTTGCTGTCGTCGCCGGGCAGGCCCGTCTCCAGGGACGCCGCCGGGAGCGCGACCACGCCGAGCAGTACGACGCCGCCAAGGAGCACGGCGACGGGGCGCCGGGTGACGAACCGGGCCCAGCGCACGCCCGCGCCCGGCCGCCGCCGGCCCTTCCGCCGTGGACGGGCCGGTCCGATCCGGCGTCCGCAGAGTCCGAGGAGGGCGGGGATCAGGGTGATGGCGATGAGCACCGCTATGACGACCGTGCCGGCCGCGGCGAGGCCCATCTGGGTCAGCATCGGGATGCCGACCACGGACAGGCCGGCGAGGGCGATGACCACGGTGAGCCCGGCGAACACCACCGCGGAGCCCGCGGTGCCCACCGCGTGTCCGGCCGCCTCCTCACGACCGCGTCCGCGCGCGAGTTCGGCCCGGTAGCGGGAGACCACGAACAGGGCGTAGTCGATGCCCACGGCCAGTCCGATCATCACGGCGAGGCTGGTCGTCGTGGAGCCGAGGCCCAGCGGTTCGGCCAACACCCGGATGACCAGCGCGCCGAGGCCGACGCCGAGCACGGCGGTCAGCAGCGGCAGTCCCGCCGCGAGCAGCGAGCCGAAGGTGAGGACGAGCACCACGGCGGCCACCGCGAGGCCCACGGCCTCCGAGGAGTGACCCGCGCCCCTGGCCTCGACGGCGTTGCCGCCCGCCTCCACGGACAGCTCCGGCGAGGCGGCCCGCTCGACGGTGTCCCGCAGCGCGGTGCGGGAGCCGTCCTCGAGCTTCGAGGCGGACACCTCGTAGGACACCTGGGCGTAGGCGGTGGAGCCGTCCTTGCTCACGGACCGGGTGGTGAAGGGGTCGGTGACGCGCGCGACCTGCGGATCGTCCCCGAGGGCCCGGACCGTCTCCCCGATGGCCCGGCGCGTCTGCGGATCGGTGACCTTGCCGTCCTCGGCCCGGAACACGACCCGGGCGGTCGCTCCGTCCGCCTTCAGCTCGGGGAAGTCCCGCTCCAGCAGGTCGTACGCCTGCTGTGCCTCGGTGCCGGGCATGGAGAAGTCGTTCGGCGGCGCGGCGGGGGCGCGTCCGGCCAGCACCCCCGCCCCCACGAGCAGTACCACCCACAGCAATGCGACCGGCCAGCGCCTCCGGAAGGAGAACCGGCCCAGCCTGCAGAGGAATGTCGCCATGGAAAGGGCTCCCAGTCGGATCGGGCTTGCAGAAGTTCCGCCGCCGACGCTGTCAGCCCTCTCTGACCGGACCCGGAGAGATCCTGGGAGTTTCCTGGGAGTCCCGGCCGCCACTGTAGAGACATGACAGACATGTCCACCATCGGTGCGGCCCGGTTCACAGGAAGCTCCCGGACGGGGTCAGCCCAGGCCGGCGAGGTGCGCACCGATCCGCGGGAACGTCCGGACGAACGGGGCGACCGGCACGGACGGCGAAATGACCTGGGAGCCGAAGTGGACGACGACGAGGTCGAGTCCGGGCGAGACGAAAAGCCGCTGGCCGTGGATGCCGCTGGCGAGTTCGGGGACGTAGGCGTCCGTCCGGGCCGAGCGGTCCAGGAGCCCCTCGCGCGCCAGCATCCCCGCGAGGAGGCCGAGGTAGGACTTGGCCACCGACGCGTTGAAGTGGGGGTCGTGGGGTGCGGCGCCGTGCGGGTACGCCTCGTGGACGACCACGCCGCGGTGCAGGACGAGGAAGGCGTCGGTCTGCGCCGTCGCGAAAAGGTCCGGCAGGGTGGCCGTCGCAGCGCCGAGGTCGAGGCCGAGCGTGTCGAGGCCGGCGGGTTCGGCGGGGGCCGAGCGGGGCCGGGACCGCGCCACACGCGGCGGCTTGGGGAGAGCTCACGGCCGGCCGAGGTGAAGCGGCGGATCCGGCCGGGGTCGGTGTAGCCGCGGGTCCACAGCAGGTCGCCCAGCCGGGCGTCCGTGTCGGTCATCTCGACTCCGCTGACGCAGAGGTCTTGAACGATAACGCCGTTAACGTACAACCTGTTCGTTAACTACGACAGCGCGCGGCGCCCGCCTTCCCGCCTTCGGGCGCCGTACGAGCCTGGAGATCCCCGCCTTCGCACCGGGGGTGCCACCTCCACTCCCTCCCGAGCCGCAGGAGTGCCCCATGGCCGAACCGTCCTCGTCCGCACCATCCCGCAGGGACGCCGCGGCGGCCTCACCGCGCGCCGGGGAACCGGGCCGACGGCACGCATGGCTGATCGCCGCGATGATCGTGACGTTCATGCTGGTCAACTACGCCGACAAGTCCGTCCTGGGGCTGGCGGCCGTGCCGATCATGGACGAACTCGACATCAGCAACAGCACCTACGGCATGGTCTCCAGCTCGTTCTCGCTGCTGTTCAGCCTCTCCGGGCTGGCCGTCGGCTTCGTCTCCGCCCGGGTCTCCAGCCGCGCACTGCTGTTCGGCATGGCCGTCGCATGGGCGGTGGCCCAGTTGCCGGTGCTGTTCGTGGCGTCGGTGCCGGCCCTGGTCGCCGGGCGGGTGCTCCTGGGGGCGGCCGAGGGACCGGCGGCGTCGATGTCGATGCACGCGCTCTACAAGTGGTTCCCGGCGGACCGGCGGGGGCTGCCCTCGGCGCTGCAGATCGCAGGCGCGGCGCTCGGCACGATGGTGGCCGCGCCGGCCGTAACAGGGCTGATCAGCGCCTTCGGCTGGCGGTCCGCGTTCTGGGCTCTGGCCGTACTGAGCCTGGTGTGGGCGCTGGCGTGGTGGCGGGTGGGACACGACGGCCCCTACGGCGAGACCCGTACGGCGACCGCCGTGGTGGGCGGGCAGCGGCTGCCGTACCGGCGCCTGCTGCTGAACGGAACGGTGCTGGGCAGCATCGCCGGGGCGTTCGGCGCGTCCTGGGCCCTGGCGCTCAGCCACGCATGGCTGCCCGCGTACCTGCGCACGCAGCTCGACATGACGCCGGGCACGGCGGCCACGCTGATCAGCGCGGTCTCGGCGTTCAGCCTCGTGCTGCTGCTCTCGGCGCCGCCGTTGCTGGACACGCTGCGCCGCCGGGGCCTGTCGGACCGGTGGTCGCGCGGTGTCCCGCAGGGGATCGCGGTGGCGGTGGCGGCGCTGGCCATGACCGCGCTGCCGTTCGTCGACGCCCGGGGTGCCCATCTCGCGCTGCTGGCCGTGGCGTTCGGGGGCCACGCCATCGTCTTCCCGCTGCATTACATGACCACCTCGGCCGTCGTCCCCCCGCTCCAGCGGGGCGCGGTGTTCGGCATCGTCGCGGCGTCCGGCACCCTGCCGGGACTGTTGGCCCCGTATCTGACCGGGTGCCTGCTGGACTCCGCGCCCTCGCAGAACGCCGGGTACACCCACGCGTTCCTGCTCTCCGGCGGGGTGATGCTGGTGTGCGGGCTGGTCTCGCTCCTCACGGTCCGGCCGGACCGGGACGCACGACGACTGAGCCCGGACACGGAGCAGTCGGCCGGGGACGTGCGGCGGCCGTACCTGGGCACACAGCGACCGGGCGAGGACGCGTAAGCGGCCGGGCGAGGACGCGTAAGCGGCCGGGCGAGGACGCGTAAGCGGCCGGGCGAGGCGCGGGGCGGTCCTCCACCCCGGACGACCGGGCCCCGCCCCTGAGCCACCCCGGCGCGGACACTCCCCCCGGCCCCGGGGCGCCCGGTCCCGCCGCTCAGGCCGGCGGCTCGAAGCCGCTGGCCCAGTAGCGGCCGCGCATCGCGAGGTCGAGCAGCATGCGCACGACCTCCTCCGCGGGCAGGGAGGGTGCGTCCTGCTCGACCCACCAGCGCAGCACCGCCAGCTGCTCCCCCACCCACACCCGGGCGAGCAACTCCGGGTCGATGCGCGGCTTGACGGCGTTGCGCTCCGCGCGCGCCCGGAACTCCTCCGCGGTGGCGCGCGCGCAGGCGTCGACGAACATCCGCAGGGGCTTGCCGTCCCCCTCACCGCGCAGCACGATCCGGTACAGGTCGCGTTCCTCGCGCGCGTGCCGCAGCATCTCCAGGACCGGCTTTCCGGTGAAGCCGACCGCGCTGTCGGCGACGGCCGGGGCCAGCCGCTCGCCGAGTTCCGCGAGCAGGTCGGCCGTCACCCGGGCGAACAGGTCCTCCTTGTCCCGGAAGTGGGCGTAGAAGGTCGCCCGGGCCACGTCCGCGCGCTCGGTGATGTCCTCCACGGTCAGCGCGGTGAAGCCGCGTTCCAGAACGAGTTCCACGAGGGCCGCCCCCAGCGCGCGCCTCGACCGTCTGGTCCGTCTGTCCTCGGCCATGGGGCCCTCCTCGATCCTCGAGCCTCGGTGCGCGCCCAGTGTAGGAGAGCCTTGACATGCGAACAGTTACTGAACAGTCTGTATGACATTGATCAGTCAGTCCGGCAGCGCAAGGCCACAGACTGCCGTCGTCTCCCGACACACGCCTCGGAGAGGTCATCATGAACCTCGGCACCTACTTGTCCCGCAGCGCCCGCTACTGGCCAGACGCCCCTGCACTCGTCTGCGCGGACCGCTCCTGGACCTTCACCGGACTCGACCGCGCGACCGACCGCCTGGCCTCCGCCCTGGCCGCCCGTGGCCTGCGCCCCGGTGACGCCGTGGCCTCGCTCGCGTGGAACCGCGGCGAGCTGGTGGAGGTCGAATTCGCGCTGTACAAGGCAGGATTGACACGGGCCCCGATCAACGCCCGCCTCGGTCGCGGCGAGATCGAGCACATCCTGCGCTACGCCCCCGTCCGCGCCCTGGTCTTCGACGCGGCCCATCGCGAGGACGCCCTCGCCGCGATCACCTCGGCCGGCACCGGCTGCCTGCCCGTCCCACTGGACACGGGAGGGACGGACGGTGTCCCGTACGACGCCCTGCTGGCCGAGGGCGCGGAGACTCCGTTCCGTGTCGAGGTCGACGAGTCGCAGCCCTGCGTCCTGAACTTCACCTCCGGTTCCACCGGGGCACTGAAGGCCGCGGTGCAGACGGTCGGCAACCGCCTGGCCAACATGCGCAAGCTGCTGATGGCCGACGAGTCCCGTCCCCGTCCCGGCACCCGTTACCTGGCCTGCGGCCCCATCACCCACGCCACCGGGATGGGCCTGCTGGCGGGAGTGTTCGGCGGCTCCACGACATATGTCCTGCCCACCTGGAGCCCCGAGGGCTTCCTGGAGACGGTGGAGCAGGAGCGCATCACCGCCACCTTCCTGGTGCCCGCCATGGTGAACATGCTCCTCGCCCACCCCGGGGCCGAGCGCTATGACCTGTCCTCCTTGACGAGCGTGCGCGTCGGCGGCGCACCCATCTCACCCCAACGGCTGCGCGAAGCGGTGGAGTTCTTCGGCCCGGTCGTCGCCCAGGGCTACGGGCTCGGCGAGACCACCAGCGTGGTCGCGGCCCTGAGCGGCGAGGAGATCGCCCGCGCGGTGAAGGAGGATCCGGAATTGCTCCAGTCCTGCGGACGTGCCGCCTACGACACCGAGATACGCGTCGTGGACGAGGCGGGCCGCGAGCTGGGGCCCCGCGAGGTCGGGGAGGTCATCGTGCGCGGGCCCGACTGTGTGCGCGAGTACTGGAAGGAACCCCGGCTGTCCGCGGAGACCTTCCGTGACGGCTGGGTCCACACGGGAGACCTCGCGTGGATGCGGGAGGACGGTTATCTGTTCCTGGTCGACCGCAAGAAGGACATGATCATCTCGGGCGGCTTCAACATCTATTGCACCGAGGTGGAGGCCGCCCTCTACGAACACCCCGCCGTCCAGGAGGTGTGTGTCGTGGGTGTTCCGGACGAGCGGTGGGGCGAGGCCGTGAAGGCGGTCGTGGTACGCCGCCCGGACACGACCGTCACCACCGAGGACCTGATCGCCTTCTGCGCCGACCGACTCGACCGCCTCAAGAAGCCCCGCTCCGTCGACTTCGTCACCGAACTCCCCCACAACCGCAACGGCAAGCTCGATCGCAAGGCGGTTCGCGAGCCGTTCTGGGCGGGCACCGCCCGCCGCGTCAACTGACCGATCACACCAAGGAATTACCGGTGACATTTTCCCTGCGCCCCACCTACGCCGACGCACGGACCGCCGAACTGGTGGACCGTCTGCGCGACTACCTCGACGGCGAACTCGCCGACCACGAGCGCGAGCACGGCATCACCCCGGCCACCCGCCTCACCCGCGCCGACCTCGTACCGGTCTGGCGCCGCAGCCGCGAACTCGGCTTCTACGGCATCCACCTGCCCGAGGAATACGGCGGCCAGAACCTCGGCTACTCCCAACTCGCCGCGCTGAAAGAGGAAATCGGCGCGAGCGGGCGCGTCCTCGCGCACAGTGTGCTCGGCGACATGGGCGGACCACTACGGGCCGGTGACATCCTCCAGCACGCCACCGCACACCAGCTGGACACGTACCTGCTCCCGCTCATCCGGGGCGAGCGGGCCTGCTGCTTCTCCCTCACGGAGACCGACGCCGGCTCCGACGTCCGCTCCATGCGCACCGTCGCCGTACGCGACGGCGACGGCTACCGGCTGACCGGACACAAGGTCTTCTCCTCCGCCGGCCCCTTCGCCGACTTCGCGATCGTGGTGGCCCGCATGGCCGGCACCGGCGAGAAAGAGGGCGAGAAACCGAGGTTCTCCGCCTTCCTCGTGGACCTGGACAGCCCCGGCTGCCGGGTCGAGGACGGGGCGACACCGATGTCCGGCGAGCACATCGAGAGCGACGTCGTCCTGGAGGACTGCCATGTTCCCGCCGCCAACCTCCTGGGCGAGGAGGGCAACGGCATGCGCATCGCACTCGGCAGGGTCACCACCAACCGCCTGCTGCACTGCCCGACCGTGCTCGGCGCCACCCGCCGCGCCCTCCAGCTGACCCTGGACCGCACCCGCACCCGCCAGGTCTCCGGCAAGCCCCTGCTCATGCTCCAGGCCATCCAGCACAAGGTCGCCGACATGGCCACCGACTTCTACGCCGCCCGCTCCATGACGTACGCCGCGCTGGCGGCGCTGGACGAGGGGCGTGAGGTGCCCGCGGAGGCGTTCATGTGCAAGCTGTTCGTCGCCGAGTCCGCCTTCCGCATCCTCGACGAGGCCGTACAGATCCACGGCAAGGAGGGCCTGACCCAGGGCAACGAGATCGAGTACCTCTTTCGCAAGATCCGCATGTTCCGGGTGCTCACCGGAACGTCCGAGATCCAGCGCAACGGCATCGCCAAGCTCTTGGCCTTCCAGCACTGACCTCAGCCGGCCGTCCCAACCGGACAGGAGCTGGGGGGGACAAGCCCTTGATCATGGTGTTGGTCCAGCGCATCTGCCGCAAGGTCGCCGGACGGCACGCGGAGGCCAGGGCGAGGAGTTCGTCGTCCTTGGTGGCCTGTGCGGCCTGTGCGGCCTGTGCGGCCTGTGCGAGCATCTCCCAGCGTAGGGCTTTCTCCGCGGCGCCGAGGCGGAGTTCCGCGATGGATCTCGTGCTCGGTGCGATGGCGCTCGGCCACGGCCGTCAGCCTCCCGGCCAGGTGCCTCTCTCCGTGGCGGAGGCTCGCGATGTGAGGTTGACGCCGATCCCGGGCCGCCTCGTCACGTTCGTGGTCCAACTGCTCGCCCTGACCGCGCGGCGCTTCGGCGACCGGCCCGTGGGACGGGCACTGGGCGACCACGCCCACGGCACCGAGCAGCCGGTCACACTCACGCCCCAGGTGATCAGACCCTGCGCGCCGGCCTGGACCTGCAGTTGCTCCAGGATCCAGGAAGCCGACGACGCCGGCGGTGTGGTGGTGCGTCGTGCCCTCGGAGGGCATGCCGGGGGCCTGCGGTGTCCAGAAGCCGCCGACCGCTCTGGGCTCCGTGCAGGGGCTGGGCCATTCGGACTTCTGTCGCGCGAATGAATCGCCCCCATCCCGCTCTCGTCGACCACCCTTCTCTGCCCGCTTCCGAAGCCTCAGGGTTCGACATCGGAAACAAGTCCTGCAGAGAGCTTCCGTCCGGTTGCCCGGCGCGTCTACGCTCCCTCCTATGGGAGCGCTCCCATAGGCGCAGCGTCATGCGCAGTATCGAAGGTCATCCAGCCAGGTGGTGGCGCGTTGCCCACTGTGGAACCCGCTCTGAGGCCGGTCTCTCGCCGGGCGGTCCCATGTGGAGTGATCGGTCATATACGTGCGTCGAGGGAGAGTGCGATGAGCATGCGAAGAGCCCTTCGGGCTTTCGGCGTTGTGGGAGTGCTCATGGCGGGTTCGGTGGCCGGATTCGGCGGCCCGGCCTCCGCGGCCGCCTCGCCGGCGGCCGGTCAGTCCGCCGCGGACGGCAGGACATCGGCGGTCGCCGCGGCGCCGGCGCTGCACGTGTCGGGCAACCGCCTGGTCACCGGGTCCAATTCCACGTTCCGCCCACTGGGCGTCAACCGGTCCGGCGGGGAGTTCGGCTGCGTCCAGGGCAAGGAGATATTCGACGGGCCGACGGACCAGGCGGCCGTCGACGCGATGAAGGCATGGAAGATCAACACTGTCCGGATCCCGCTGAACGAGGAGTGCTGGCTGGGCACCGGGAACTTACCTCCGACAGCGCCCAGCGCGGCGGCGTACCAGCAGGCGGTGAAGACCTACGCGGACCTCCTGGTGGCCAACGGCATCAACGTGATCCTCGACCTGCACTGGACTTGGGGCGAGTACACCGGCCCCGGCGGAGGCTGCCCGGACGTCGCGGCCACCTGTCAGAAGCCGATGCCGGACGCGCGCTACACCCCCACGTTCTGGTCCGAGGTGGCCACGATGTTCAAGGGGAACGGAGCGGTCATCTTCGACCTGTTCAACGAGCCGTACCCGGACGCGGCCAACAACTGGTCCGACGCCACGGCCGCATGGACCTGTCTGCGTGACGGCGGCACCTGCGCCGGGATCACCTACCCGGTCGCCGGCATGCAGACCCTCGTCAACGCGGTACGCGCCACCGGTGCCACCAACGTGATCATGGCGGGCGGTCTGGAGTGGACGAACAACCTGAGTCGGTGGCTGGAATTCAAGCCGGCCGACCCCACCGGCAATCTGATGGCCTCATGGCACTCCTACAACTTCAACGGCTGCGTGACCACCTCGTGCTGGGACAGCAACATCGGAGCGGTCGCCGCCCAGGTGCCGGTCCAGGCCGGCGAGATCGGTCAGAACACCTGCGCCCATGACTACATCGACCAGGTGATGGCCTGGGCGGACGCCAACAAGGTCGGGTACACGGCCTGGACCTGGAACCCTTGGGGTTGCAGCGGTGGCAGTGTGCTCATCGAGGACTGGAACGGCACACCGACCAGCACCTACGGTGAGGGGTTCAAGGCGCACCTGCTCAGCCAGACCCCCGGTGATCCCGGCGGTGACACCGCTGCGCCCACCGCTCCGGGGACTCCCACCGCCTCCGAGGTGACGGCCACCTCCGCGACCTTGAGCTGGGGGGCCTCCACGGACAACGTGGGTGTCACCGGCTACGACGTCGTCCGTGTCACCGGCGGCACCGAGACGCGGGTGGCCGACTCGGCGTCCAACCGGGCCACGGTCACAGGGCTGTCCGGCAACACGGCCTACACCTTCGCCGTTTACGCCAAGGACGCGGCCGGCAACCGCTCCACCCGCTCGGCCACCGTTACCGTTACCACCACCGGCACCCCGGCGGGCACCTGCTCCGTCGGCTATCGCTTGGTGGGGGACTGGGGAAGCGGCTTCCAGAGCGAGATCACCATCCGCAACACCGGCGCCGCCGCTGTCAGCGACTGGAAGCTCGGATTCACCTTCACCAACGGCCAGACCATCAACAACATGTGGGGCGGTACCCCCACCCAGACAGGCGGCTCCGTGAGCGTGATCCCCGCCTCCTACACCGACACCATCACCGCCGGCGGTTCCGTCACTCTCGGTTTCATCGCCAACAGGGGCGCCACGAACACCGCCCCGACCACCTTCACCCTCAGCGGCAGGACCTGCACCACAGCCTGACCACGGCCGCTGCCCCGCAACCGACATCAGGTGCGCCCCCGCAGTCGCCCCACCGCAACCCCCGGAAACCCAGGCCCGGCGGTATCGGACAGGGAGCACCCGCCGGCCCGGCCACAACCGCCGGGCCGGCGGCCCTGTAGGGTGCCGAAATCGCAGCACGGCCGGGACCTGCACCACCGCGCGGAAGATGACGGTGGAAACGGGCTGCGTCCCTGCTCGTGCCGACCACCGTCGGCACCTGCGGGTGCGTCGCCGCCTCCCGGGCGATGCTCTCCAGCGTGACGTCCTGCCCCGTCCGCCACTCGTACTCCACCCTGCGCAGGGCGTCGAACAGCGCCGCCGGGTCGTCGATGACCGCTTTGCGCTCCAGCCCCTTCCACGCCGACAGCTCCCAGAACGACGGCTGGGTCGCCGAGACCGGCAGCACCGTGGCCCCGAAGTGATCCACCAGCCCCCGCAACCCGCTCAGGATCGGCGCGAGAAGACGGTCCGGCAGCGCCTGCACCTCGTCCAGGACGATCACCGAGCCGGCCGGGTTGTGCAGACGCCGCATCTGCGACGGCCGGTGCGAGAAGAGGGACTCGCCCGCTGGAGGCCCCGTCGGCCGGACCGCCGAGCCCGCTCCTCTGAGCGGCCCATGGCCGGTCGCGTCACCCGGACAACTGCGTACTTTGCTGGTGACGCCGGCGGCTGACTTCACCCGAGACCGCACCTGGACAGCAGACAGACTGGCTCGGGGGCTGCGGTCCGGTGACGGTGGTGGCTGGGCGAGCGGCTCGATGTCCCCGGCAGCCACCACACCTGCGCAACCAGGAGACAGCCTGCCCTCGCAGCACGGCGGGCCGGTTACGCCGCAGGCCGCCCTCCTGACCGTGGTGTCGCCTCGGCCAGGAAGGCTGCCCGCTGTCACGGGTGAGGCACGGGGATCAGGACGGGTCGCCGTACTGGAGGCCGCGGCCGTTGGTGCCGATATAGACACGGCCGTAGGTGTCGGGGTCGCCGGTGATGACGCCCTGGCTGCCGATGGCGCCCCACTGGTGGGCCTTGTCGTTGACGCGGGTCCAGGTAGCGCCCTTGTCGATGGAGCGGAAGACGCCGGTGACGCCCTTGACCCTGCCGATCAGGAACAGCGTCTGGTACGAGGCGCGCGGCGCCGCCTTGCCGAAGCCGACCGCCGAGGCAGACGTCACCGAGGTGAGCCGGGTGAACGTGCGGCCGCCGTCCACGGAGTGAAGCAGGCCCTTGCCGCCGCCCGCGATCCACAGGTCGCCGGCCCGGCCCGGGACGGCCTTGAGGCGGCCGTCGGCGGGCAGGCCGGTCGCGCGGGCGGTGAAGGTCGCGCCGCGGTCGGTGCTGGCGTGGAGCGTGCCGCCGGTCAGGGAGTAGAAGGTGCGGGCGGAGGCGCGGTCGGCGACGACCTCGGCCCCCGTGCCGAGCCCTCGCACCTTCGACCAGGTCGCTCCCTTGTCCGTCGAGCGGTACGGGGCCTGCCCGGCCTGGGTCCACACCAGGGTGGAGCCGTCCGCCGCGAGGGCGATACGGCCGCTGTGGGCGTCGGCCACCGGTTCGGCGGCGAAGCCCCGCCAGGTGGCGCCGCCGTCGGTGGAGTAGGCGCCGTCCTGCTTGCCGCCCGTACCGACCCGCGCCATCACCGACGGCCTCGACGCGGCGTAGTCGATGTCGGTGCTGTTGCTCATCATCGGGTTCTTCATCCGCCCGGGCGGCACCCGCGTCAGGTCGGTGTGGCGGAATCCGCCCTGGTCGCCCATGGCGGTCAGGACGGTCGCCCCGCCGGGCGGGGCGATGGCGTCGAAGACCGCCGTCTCCTCGAGTCCCTCGGCCCCTACGGTCCAGTGGCTCGTCGGGGCGCCGGCGTCCTCGCTCCGCCAGATTCCGTTGCCGGTGCCGTACAGCACGTGCCCGGAGTCGAACGGGTCGATCGCGAGGGCCGTCATCCAGTGACCTGTGTGGGTGCCGACGTAGGGCGCATCGGAGGCGTCCCTCACGGACCTGCCGGCGAGGGCCTTCCAGGTCGAACCGCCGTCCGTGGTGCGGTAGATCTCGTCCTCGGGGTACCAGCGGTCCAGCGTCGTGACCATCACCGTGGACGGCTTGCGCGGGTCGACCGCGAGCCCCGAGAAGCCGTACGAGCCCCGCGAGGGGGACACGTCCTTCCAGCCCCCGCCGCCTGGCGTGTACTTCCACACCGAGCCGCCGGTGACGCCGTTGGGCCCGAGGTTGTCGGTGTACGTCAGATACAGCGTGCCGTCGTCCGTGACGACACCGTGCTGCGGCAGCTGGCCGGTCGGCTGCCCGGCGACCGCTTGCCACGTGGCACCGCCGTCCGTCGACCGGTACAGGGACGTGGATCTGTCGGCGACACCGACGTACACGGTGCCGCTGCCCTTCGGCCCGTACGTCACGAACGAGATGCCGGCACCGCTGCCCGCCCCGTCCTTGACCGGGAAGGACTCGACCTGACGCCAGGACGCACCGTGGTCGGTGGACCGCCACAGCCCGTTCTTGCGGGAGCCGAGGAGCAGGTTCGAGTTGTCCGACGGGTCGACGACGAGGCGTTCGCCGGCGCCGCGGCCGTCCTCGTTGCCGCCGAGCTTGAAAGGCAGCTCGGTGCGCTTGAAGGTGCGGCCGCGGTCGGTGGAGCGGAGGATCGCACCGTTGCCCGCCCAGTCGTTGGTGTACGTGCCCGCGCCGAGGTAGAGGCGGTCGGGGTCGACGGGGTCGGTGGCGAGGGAGTCGATACCGAGCAGGTTCCAGTCCTTCTCGCCGAGCCAGTCGGTCAGCGGGACCCACTTCTCGGCGCGGGCGTTCCAACGGTACACGCCGCCCATGTCGGTGCGGGCGTACAGCAGGCCCTGCTCACGCTGGTTGAAGACAAGGCCGGAGACGTAACCGCCACCGACGACCTGCGCGTTCTTCCACTTGTACGGTGCTGTCGCGGGCGCCCCGGCCTTCGCGGCCTGGGAGTCGTCCTGCGTGAGGAGCAGGTACGGCACGACCGCGGCGGGCACCGCGAGCAGCAGGGCGACGGCGCCCCGGCGGCGACGGTGCAGACCGCGCCGCCGGGAGCCCGCGCGGGTGGGGGAAGAGGTGTTCATGGGGGCTGTGCTCCTTGCGAATAGCTGTCTGTGGAACGGCTCAGCGCTGCAGGGTCAGAACACCCGGCCGGTACGGCAGCGCGTCGTAGGGAGCGTCCGAGTTCGGGGACTTGCCCTGGTAGAGCAACTGGAGGTGGCACGGGTCGATGGTCATGGTCTGGTCCGGGTTGGAGCGGATCAGGTCACCGTGGCTGATGTCGTTGGTCCAGGTCGCGCCGCTGTTGGCCTTTCCCGCGAAGGGGTTGGACTCGGTGGCGGCCTGCGGGGTCCACGTGCCGTTCAGGCTGGTCGCCGTGAAGGAGCGGAAGTAGCGGTTCTCGCTGGCGCCCCGCGCCTCGACGATCATCAGGTACTGGTTCTGGCCCTGGACCTTGTAGACCTGCGGTGCCTCGAAGAGGTTCTTGACGGTGTCGCTCATGACCGTCGTGTACGACGAGCCGAAGTTGCCGGGGAAGTTTCCGATCGGCATGGACGCCCGGTAGATCTTGCCGTTGTCACCGGCGAAGAAGAGGTACATGTTCTTGTCGTCGCCGATCAACGTCTGGTCGATCGGACCGGTCCCGGGGTCGGCCAGGCTGCCGGTGAACAGGGGCTGCGGCGCGGACCAGCCGTTGGGGTTCGTCGGGTCGGCCGAGGTGCGGTAGCTGAAGGGCGAGGCCCCCCACTGGTACGTCAGGACCCAGATCTTCTTCGGCGCGAAGTAGAAGAGGGTGGGCGCGACCGCGTTCTGGCTCATCTTCGTCTGCGCGGCCGTCCCCATGCCGGACCAGTCGGTGAACGGGGCGAACGCCATCGAGCCGTACGAGACTCCCGTCCACATCGACCCGTACACAAGGTGCTTGCCGTTGTACAGGACGTGGGTGAAGTCCTTCAGCGAGGCCCAGCCGTTCGCGGGCTGCGCGAGAGCGCCGGTCGAGCGCCACTTGTACGTGGACGGCAGCGCGCACGTGCCACCGGCCGAACCGGAGGGGGCGGTCCACTTCTGGTTGTCGACGCCGGCGCAGGTGTACAGCTGGATCTTGGTGCCGTTGGAGCTGCCCGCGCCGATCGCGTCCAGGCACTTGCCGGACTGGACCCCGGAGATCGAACCGTTGGGGTTGATGTTCCACTGCTGGTTCGTGCCGGTGTTGCAGTCCCAGATGACCACCTCGGTGCCGTTCGCCGTCCCCTTGGCCTTCGCGTCCAGGCACTTGTTGCCGAACACCTTCAGCTGCTTGGCGGCGGTGTACGTCCAGCTCTGGTCGGACTGCCCGCCGCAGTCCCACAGCTGTACCGGAGTGCCGTTGGCGGCCGAGGAGTCGGGGACGTCGACGCAGCGGCCGGAGGCCACGCCCTTGATCTGGCCGGTGCCGTCACCCGGGGCGGCCGGGGTCGAACCCGCCCCGGCGCCGAACGCTTTCCTGACGGCGTCGTACGCGGGCTTCGGCTTGCCGGCCGCGTCGAAGAGCAGCGGCTTCTCGTCCGCGCGCCACGAGTCGCTGTCACGGACACCCCACACCGTGATGCCGGTGCAACGCTTCACGCCGAGGCAGGCGTTGACCGCACTCGCGTAGTGCGTAGCAGAGGCCTGGGCGATGTCCAGCTCGGTGATCTGCACGTCGACGCCGAGGGCGGCGAAGTTGGCGAGGGTCGTCTTGAAACTGGCCGGCGGACCGCCCACCCCGAAGTGACTCTGGAAGCCGACGCAGTCGATGGGGACACCGCGCGCCTTGAAGTCCTTGACCAGGCGGTACACGCCCTGGGTCTTGGCGGCCGACCAGTCTTCGATGTTGTAGTCGTTGTAGCAGAGCTTCGCGGCCGGGTCGGCTGCGCGGGCGGTACGGAACGCCTCCTCGATGAAGCCGCTGCCGAGCACCTTCTTGAACACCGACTCGCGCAGCGCGCCGCTGCCGCCGTCCTGGAATGCCTCGTTGACGACGTCCCAGGCGTAGATCTTGCCCTTGTAGCGGCCCATCGTGGTCTTGATGTGGTTGTTCGTGACGCTGCGCAGCGTGCTCGGGTCGTCGATCGTTTTCACCCAGTCCGGCAGCTGCGAGTGCCACACCGTGGTGTGGCCGCGCAGCCGCTGACCACGCTCCAGGGCACGGTTGACGATCTTGTCGGCGGCCGCGAACCGGAAGTTGCCGCGGGACGGCTCGACCGCGTCCCACTTCATCTCGTTCTCCGGGGTGATCATGTTGAACTCCCGGTCGGCGATCGACGTGTACGTCGAGTCGCTCAGCCGCCCTGCGGCTGTCGCAGTGCCGAAGTACCGGCCCGACGAGGAAGCCTCGGTTCCCAGGCTCGCGGCCCCGGCGGAGTCGGGGAGCAGCGTGAGGACACCGGCCACCAGCACGGAGGCGGTGGTCAGCCCGATCGCCAGCGTCCTGCGGGGCCGACGGAGCCGGTGCAGGCCCTTCCGGGGTTCGTCGGTGTGTCTGGTCATGGGGAGTGGCCTTCTTCAGGGGACAGATCAGCGGGGGACACCTGTGAAGCGGCGCCCCTGAAGTGGAGGCTGAGGAAGGTGGGTCGGCGTAACGAAAAATATGCGCGCCCGCACAGTGACGCATCTCACGGCAGAAAAACGTAATGCGGGCGAGGTGCCGAAGTCAGCGGATCCCGGCTCTCACGTCAGCGGCGCACGGACGACGAAAGAGGCCTGGCCGGTGAAGGTGCGCGTGCCGTCGGAGCCGTCGAGGCGGATCGATCCGTCGCGGGGCCGCAGGGCGGAGCCCGGGTAATTGTGCGCGTGCAGAGTCACCGATCCGTCGATCGTCCCGGGGCGCGGGCAGAAGGTGGCGTCCTCCCGGAACAGGCGGCTGCCGTCGTCGGTGCTCAGGCGCAGCCGCAGGTAGTGGTGGCGCAAGTACCGGCCGTCGGCCGCCCGGAACGTGACACACCGGCTGTCCACGAGCCCCCTGCTGACGGTGAAGGTGGCCGCGGCGCTGCTGAGCTTCGCGAAGTCGCCGTCGAACGCGAGGAATTGGCCGGGCCGGTCCACGGATTCGAGGGACCGCGCGCCCAACGGAACCACGGCCGAACCCGGCGGCGACGGCGTGGCCGACGGAGCCGGGGTGGTCGTACCGGCCGTCGGCCCGGCGACGGCGCCGGGCACCCGGTGCTCCGGTTCGGGCCAGGCGACATACGCGGCGGTCCCGGTGACGAGCACCGCGCCGGTGGCGAGCGTCGCGATCGGATGGGCGGTCACCGCGTGCAGCTTGCCCAGCAGAGCGCCGCCCCCTGCCGCCGTACCCGTGGCGCTTGCGGCTGCTGCCGTCGTCGCCGTCGTACCCGACAGCAAACCCTTCGTGATCAGCGCCCCGACGAGTGCCGCCGGCACGGCCAGCGTAAGGCCGGCCAGGAGCAACTCGGCCGGAATCTGCTCGGCCGCCGTCGCCGTACATATCGCGCAGTCGCGCGTGTGCCGGGCGATCCGCTTGCGCCACACGGACGTTCGCGCACCGTCCCAGCCGGAGACGGTCGCGCTCAGGCCCGGACAGCGCGGTTCGGCTGCCAGCGCGGCGACGATCGTCCGGCTCAGTTCCAGTTGCTCGCGCATGCGCTGCAGGCGGACCCCGGCGTGCGAGACGCTGACCCCTGTCGCGTCGGCGATGTCCTGGCGGCTGAGCAGCCCGGCGCACTCCTGCCACCACAGCGAAAGGAGCACCCGGTGTTCCGCGTCGAGCCAACGGGCGGCTTCGGCCGCCTGCCCGCGCTCGTCGGACATGCGCAGCCGCAGGATCGTCGTGTCCTCCAGAGGTGCGGCGGCGTCCGGCACCGGGAGCGCCTCGTCGATCAGCGTGGTCCGGTCGGCGAGCGTGCGCTGCCGCTGCCAGTACGTGTTGATCTGCCGGAGCGTGATCGACACCAGCCACGACCGGAAGCTCTCCGGGGCCCGCAGCGCGGGCAGGTCGCGTACCGCGCGCAGCAGCGTCTCCTGGACGACGTCGTCCACGTCGGCATGGCCGCTCAGCGCCCGTCCGATGATGTTGTACAACAACGGCAGATATGCGGAAACGAGCACCTCGCGCGCCCGCTGGTCACCGCGCTGCGCCGCGACGACCAGCCTCACGTGATCGGCGTCCATGAGCCCCCGTCCCATCTCTTCAGGGAAGCGATCCCCCGAGTACGGCGCCACACCTTAGCCGTGGGGACCACGACGTCATCCCCCAGGGGCGACGATCACGCGACGCGCGGGTCGATTGCCCTTCTCAGCCGACTCCAGGATCGCCACGCACTCACCGTGCGACGTCATCGAAAACATGTTGCCCTGGGCGCAAGCGGTAAAGCAACAGGTCAGAAAGGCTTTCGGGTCCCGAATAAGGGCCGGCAGGCACCCGGAGCGTCACGGCCGTACGTTGGTCCGGCACAGGCAATCTGGCGTGTCATGTCATGGCTACCCGGCAGTACGGCAGCACCTCCCCGGTACGAAGCCTCACGCCGATGAGTCGTGTCGGTGCGCCCACCGTGAACCCGCCACGCGTCAGTCGGCGTGGGGCTCTGACCCCCAGCATGTCGTGTTCGAGATCTCGCTCGCTTTTGGGTGGCAGCCCGCCCCGCAGCGAGTCGAGTGGAGCCAAGCGTGGCCTGATCAAGAGGACATGGCGCGGTAGCGGGCACACCACGGTCGTCACTGCGGACGGCCGCTACTACCTCGAGCAAGGCAAGCTTCCCCGGGAGGTGCAGGCGGAGCGGGAGCGGTTGGCCGGCGACGCCCGGCAGGTCGCTCTGGCTCCAGACGGTGGGGGGTGAGCTGATCGCCCGGTTGCGCTCGGCCTCTGGGAGGGTCACCGTGTCAGATCCCGCTCCGCGGACCCGGGGCAGGTGGCGGGTGGCCTTGTACGACGCGGTGCATCACGGTCACGTACCCGAAGGGCACAAGCTGCGCTGAACCGGGCGGCAGCGTGGTGACTGCATCTTTACGCTGCTGGGCGAGGAGCCTGAGAAGCCTGCGCAATCGGTACCGGTACCGGTGATCGATGTACCCGGTGTGCTGGGCCGTCCTCATCGGCTGGTCCGGCCCACACGTACGGCCCTCGGCAGGTCCAAGACGGTGGTCGACACCCGCGCGATGCCCGGGGTCATTCGGATGCATGTGTCACGGGTCCAGGCCGACCGGGCGCTGCGGATCATGCACGCTCTTCTGACCGAGGCGGAACGCCGCCGTCATCAGGTGGAGACCCGCACCGTCCACCGTCGCGGCAGGGCCGTCCAGGAGATGGTCGCCGTCATCCGCGGCCGCACACTCCCGCTGGCCAACAGGGAGCGGACGACCAAGGTGCCGCGCGAGCCGACCGCTGAGGAGATGAGCCGGCAACGACGCTTCTCTCGGGCCCCTGTACCCAAGTACAACCACGAGTTCAGCGGACGTCTCGAACTGGGTGCGCCTGCCGGCAGCGGTACCGGACCTGGTACGCCTACGGCGACAGCACACGGTGGGCCCTGGAAGCACGCCTGGGGCACCTCCTGCATGATCTGGAAGGCTGTGCCGCGGCGGCCGAACGCCGGCAGCAGGAGGAAGAACTCCGCAAGGCCGAGCAGCGGCGCCGCTGGCTCGCCGCGGTCCGCCGGGCACGCGAGCAGCAAATCGAGCGGCATCGAGCGCAGGTACCCATCACGGACGGGCAGAGCGGCCAGGGCGTCGCGCACCGGCAGGGTGACTGCCTGGCCCGCGTCGCGCCCTGTGGGGTCAGCGGCCGGGACGGCATGCGGTGGCGGGGACGAGCAGGGCCGCGAGGGCGGCGGCGACGGCGGCGGTGGTCCGGGCGAAGCGCACGACGGAGTCCTTTCGGAGGTCACTGGTCGTGCTCTTCCTAGCGACGACTCCGTACGACGCGCCTGGGAAACCGTGGCCTCTACCCGTTCAGGGGATACGCGCGATGGCCTGCAGATGCATCGGGCGGGTCCGGCCCCGCGCCGGCACGGACGATGCTCCCCGCAGCTGCGGGGATGGTCCCAGCGCAGGGTGCTCCAACACCCGCCGAGGGCCCTGCTCCCCGCACCCGCAGGGATGGTGGTCAAGGGTGCCAACAACTCCACGAGCTCGTCACTTCGGTGTCAGCGCACATGCGAACAGACGCACTCCACCTTCGAACGGACATATGACTCAGCGGGAGCGCTCGTCGCCACGATTCTCCCGGCAGCTTGCCACACCTGCGCAACCAGCAGACCGTCTGAACAGCGACGCGATACACCTGATGCCCCATCAGAACGAGCGTCAAGGTACCTCGCAGAGCGTCATTCGAGCGTCAAGATATCGCCCGTAACGCCCATAGCGCACATCATGCACACCCGCCGAAACCGCAGGTCAGCGACCCTTTTCGGCAGGCTCCAGGATCGCGACGCACTCCACATGATGCGTCATAGGAAACAGGTCGATCGAGGACCGCAGCGGCTGGCTCTTCACCCCCGGTCATGTCGCGTCAGCCGGGCAACACAGCCCGTGATCGCCGGTTAGCCAAACCGGCATATTCGGAGACGATTATCTGGTCAACGCCCGTTTCGGAGCCCAACCGCGAGTGTTGGTGACTGGCGTCAGCGCTGCTGCCGATGAGGCACGGCACGCCTCCGTTCCCGGAACGTGTCGCCCGCATCCGAAGTCTTCACCGACCCGCCTGGTGTTCCGTACTGCCCGGAGATTGCCCGCACTTGCCTGTCCCGATAGCAACAAGCACCAACGCCGAACCCCATCACCAGAAGAAGACCACAGCACAACCCACATCTCCCCGCCGGCATGCCGTCCCCGACGATGACCAAGCACCCCTCCTGACCAACGCCTGGTACTCGACCAGCGACCTGGCCGCTCGTCTCCGGGTGGACGCCTCGACACTGCGCCGATGGCGCACCGCCCGGCCTCCCCAAGGGCCGCCGTTCGTCGCTCTGTCGGAGCGTGTCGTCATGTACAGCGCCCTCGATGTCGAGGAATGGCTGCGCAGCCGCCGTACCACCCCCACCAAGGGGATCCATGGCCGATAGGACCAACATCGCCGTCGGCATCCGGATCTCCACCGACATCGAACACCGCCCCGACCGGCCCCGCCCCGTATCGGGCGCGCGTCCGATGGTGGGATCCCACCACCAAACGTCGCCAGTCACTGCCCGAGGGGAAGAACAGTGAAGAAGCGCAGGAGTGGCTCCAGGCCATCGTCCAGGCCGTCCAAGCCGGCCTGACTCCGTCGACCGCCACCATGACGCTGGCCGAATACGGCGAGGCGAACATGGACCTCGCGCTGCGCGGCCTGGAGTTGAAGACACTCGACCCCTACCTCGCGGGGTGGCGAAAGCGTGTGGTTCCTGCCCTCGGGCACCTCGCCGTTCGGTTGATCACCAACGGTGTCGTCGACCGGACCGTGCAGCACCGGCTGGCAGAAGCTCTACAAGCAGGCCGAGGACGAACTCCGTGATCCGCGTGCGCTGGCCCTGCCCGACTGGGACGCCCTCGTCCAGCTGGCCGACGCGCTCGTGGCCGCCTCCCACGACGAGTACCGCGGGCGGGGAGACGTCGTCGTCCTCGCCGCGTGCACCGCCGCCCGGATCGGCGAGGTCTCAGGCTGCCGCGTCCAGGACAGCGGCCTGACCGACAAGGGCACCAAAGGCAAGCGGGCCCGCCAAGGTCCCCATCATCGAGGAGATCCGCCCTCTCGTCGTCGCCCAGCGCATCCTGTCCGCCGGCCCCGACCCCGACGCCCGCCAGTTCACCGGCCCGCGCGGCGAACGCATCTCCACCACCGTCCTGCGCGACGCCAGCCACTGGGACGACGTGGTCACCAAACTCGGCTACGAACACCTGCGCCGCCACGACCTCCGGCACACCGGCCCGACCTGGTTCGCCGACGCACGCAGGGGTTCCGGTCCACGTCCTACGGCGCATCGCCGGCCACGGCTCCCCAGCCGGCGTAGCACTCTCCGCGCACCTCAGCGCGGTCCGTGCCCCCCGCTCGCTCCCGAGCCCGATCGTCATGACCCGCTGACACCGGTCAAGCGGGCCCTGGTCCCCAACTGGTCCCCAAAAATGATCAAGGGCCGGGTTCGGATGTCTCCGAACCCGGCCCTGACCTGCGACTCTCACGAGTCGGGACGACAGGATTTGAACCTGCGACCCCTTGACCCCCAGTCAAGTGCGCTACCAAGCTGCGCCACGTCCCGGTGCACGGTCTGACCTGGGGTTTCCCTGGCCGAACGCGCAGAGAAACAATACCGCACTCGGGTCGGTGGTCGCGCGCCACTTTCCTCATTGACCTCAAGTTTGGTTGAGGTTGCACGATCAACCGTATGACGAGCTCAACGGAACAGCGCCGTATGTACGGCTACGACGACCTGACCCGGCTGATGGGGCTGATGACCGGCGACGAAAAGCACGGCCCCGCCGCCACCTCCACCCTCGACGTGCTGTGGGTGCTCTACGACCGGGTGCTCCGCGTGACCCCCGAACGGCGCGCCGACCCCGCCCGCGACCGCTTTCTGCTCAGCAAAGGGCACGGCCCCATGGCCTACTACGCCGTGCTGGCCGCGAAGGGCTTCGTCCCCGTGGAGTGGCTGCCGGGGTTCGGCACGTACGACTCCCCGCTCGGACACCACCCGGACCGGGTGCTGGTGCCGGGTGCCGAGATCGGCAGTGGGTCGCTCGGGCACGGGCTGCCGATCGCCGTGGGCACCGCGCTGGGCCTGCGTGCCCAGGGCCGGACCGATCCGGCGGTCTGGGTGCTGATCGGGGACGCCGAGCTGGACGAGGGCAGCAACCACGAGGCGATCGCCTTCGCCGGGCCCGCCGGACTGGACCGGCTGCACACCGTCGTGATCGACAACTCCTCCGCCAGTCACGCGCTGCCCGGCGGGATCGCGGCCCGGTTCGAGGCGGCCGGCTGGTCCGCCGTCACCGTGGACGGCCGCGACCACGCGGCGCTGTACGCGGCGTTCACCGCGCCGCACCCGGGCCGGCCGCACGTCGTCGTGGCCCGTGTCGAGCCGAAGAACGCCTGACCCTCCCCCGCTCTCCGAAAGGGCACACCTCCATGGACACCATGCGTGACCGCTTCGCCCCCGTCGTCTCCCGGCTGCTGGAGGAGGACCCGCGGGTCGCCGTCGTCCTCGCCGAGATCGGCCTCGACGGCTTCCGGGACGCCATGCGCCGCCATCCCGACCGGGTGATCAACGTCGGCATCCGTGAACAACTGCTGGTCGGGGCGGCGGCAGGACTGGCGCTCACCGGGCTGCGGCCCGTCGTACACACCTTCGCCAGCTTTCTCGTGGAGCGGCCGTTCGAGCAGGTCAAGCTGGACCTGGGCCATCAGAACACGGGCGCGGTGCTGGTGAGCGCCGCCGCCTCCTTCGACTGGCCGGCCGGCGGCTTCACCCACATGGCTCCGGGCGATGTGGCCCTCCTCGACACGCTGGACGGCTGGACCGTGCATGTGCCCGGGCATCCGGACGAGGCCGGGACACTGCTGCGGCACGCGGTCGCCGCGGGCGACGACAAGGTCTACGTACGGCTGTCCGTGCAGTCGAACCGACAGGGGCGGCTGATCGACGGACAGCGCTTCGTCACCGTCCGGGAGGGCCGCTCGGGTGTCGTGGTCGCCGTCGGCCCGCTGCTGGACACGGTCCTCGCCGCCACGGAGGGCCTGGACGTGACCGTGCTGTACGCGACGACGGTACGGCCGTTCGACGCGGCCGGGCTGCGCCGGGCCACGGAGACCGCCGGTACGGACGTCGTGCTGGTCGAGCCGTATCTGGCGGGGACCTCCACGACCGCGGTCAGCGAGGCGCTGTCCGATGTGCCGCACCGGGTGCTCGGCCTCGGCGTCGGCCGGCGTGAACTGCGCCGTTACGGCACGGTCGAGGAGCATGTGGCCGCGCACGGCCTGGACGCGGCGAGCCTGCGGGAGCGGATCGGCGGCTTCGTGGGAGCCGGCCGGATGCCGGTGGGCGGGTGAGCCGGGGGGCTCAGGGGCAGGTGAGCCTGGGGCCTCGGTGGCAGGTGAGGGCGGGGGGTTCGGTGGTGGTGAGGACAGGGGGCTCGGTGGCGGCACGGTCCGGTCCGCGGGGGCGGGTGCCAGGGGCATACGGGCTCCCCGGCCGTGGGAATCGCCGGCCCCGGTGGGCGGACAGGTCCGGTGGTGTGTCCGGTGGGTGGCCGGGGTCTCAGTGGGCCGGTGCGGGCGGGCCCCCGTGGGCGGGCGCGGCCGGTTCGGCCCGGACCAGGTCGCGTATCGCCGGTGTCGCCAGCAGGATCACCGCCACGATCAGACTCACTGCCGCGGCGGTCAGCAGGACGTGACCGGTGCCCAACGCCCCGGCCGCCGGTCCGGCCAGGGCCTGGCCGACGGGCATCATGGCGAGGGAACCGGCCACGTCGTAGGCGTGGATGCGGTTGAGGACGTCGGCCGGGACCTGCGTCTGCACGGTGGTCGCCCACATCACGCCCCAGAACGACATGCCCGCACCGGCGAGCGCGGCCCCCGCCGCCATCGCCGGCACCCCGAGGCCCGCTCCCACGGTCGCCGGGAAGCCGAAGAAGGCGAAGAGGGACAGTGCCCCGGCGCGGAGCATGCGGCGGGGGCGCAGCCGCAGGGCGAGCAGGCCGCCGATCACCGTGCCCGCGCCGAGGGCCGAGTTGACCAGGCCGTAGGCGCCCGCGCCGTGCTGCCCGACGACCTCGGTCGCGACCAGCGGGACCGTCGGACCCCAGACGGCGATCATGTACAGGCACCAGACGGCGATCACGCCCCACAGCCAGGCGCGGGAGCAAAACTCCCGCCAGCCGTCGACGAGATCGGCGCGGAAGGCGCGCAGGGCGGGGCCGGTGGCGGCCCGGGGCCCCGCGGGGAGCGGGGGCAGCCGGAGCAGCAGCAGGCACAGCGCGCTGAGCGCGTAGGTGGCGGCGTGCGCGGCGAAGACGCCCCCGGCCGAGGCGAGGCCGACCAGGACGCCGGCCACGGCGGGGCCGGCGAGCTGGGCGGCGGACTCGGCGATCCGTATCGCGCCGTTGGCGCCCTGGACGTCCGCGGCGAGGCGGGGCACGGTGCTGGCCACGCCCGGCTGGAAGACCGCGCCGGCCACGCCGTTGACGATGCCGACGGCGCAGATCTGCCACAGCACCACGTGCCCGGCGAAGAAGAGGCCGGCGGCGAGGGACTGGGTGCCGAGCCGGACGAGGTCGGCGCCGATCATCAGCCTGCGGGTGCTGAACCGGTCGGCGATGACCCCGCCGAAGACGACCAGGCCGGCGAACGCGGCGGCGGTGGCGGCCATGGCGACACCGACCGCGCCCGCGCCGTACCCGTGTTGCAGCAGGCCGGCGGCGAGGGCGACGGGCAGCATGGTGTCACCGAGCCGGGCGACGGCCCGGGCCGTGAAGAACAGCGCGAAGTCCCGTGACCACACGGCCGGGGCCCCGGCCACGGCCCCTCGCGCCCGCCGCGCGCCGAGGACGCGCCGCGCATCCGTTCTTCCGGTCATCCGTGTGCTCCCCTCCCCGTCACCGGTGCGTCCGGCGTCCCCGGTGTCCCCGGTGTCCTCAACTCCTCGATGTCTTCGACGACTTCGATGCCTTTGGTGCCTTCGATGTGTCCGCCGGTGTCAGGCCGTCGCCACCCCGCGCCGCTCCCGTCGCGGGATGATGCCACCTCCCGCCCGCCTCCGCCGGGGTTTTTCAGCCCCCGGACGGGAGCCCCAATCCGGGGTGGGCGTCCAGGAGTCGGGGCGGGGCGGCCTGGCGCCAGGAGTCGGCCAGGATGTCGTGCAGCTCCGCCTCGTCCTCCAGGGCGGCCAGTCTCGCTCTCACCCAGGCGAACTGGGCCTCGTGGCCGGCGATCCAGAACTTGTCGGGCTCGGCCAGCACCAGTTCGTCGCGCTCCTCCTTGGGGCAGCGCACGGCGATGGACGTCTCGTCCTCGGGCAGGGTCGCGAACATCTTCCCGGCCACCCGGAAGGTGGGCATGTTCCAGGCCACCTTCTCCGTGGTGTCCGGCAGGGACAGGGCGATTCGGCGTACGTCTTCTGCGTCCGGCATGCCACGCAAGGTAGCCCCTGCCACTGACAATCAGTCTTCGGGCCGGCCACCGATCCGCTTGTAGTACAGCGTCGTCGGCCGTGGTTCGCCCGCCGGGCTCAGCGCGTAGTCGGGGATGGTGCCGGCCGCGGTCCAGCCGGCCGAGCGGTACAGCCGCTCGGCGGGGCTGCCGGTCTCGGTGTCGAGGTGGAGCAGGGTGCGCCCGTCGGCCGCGGCGGACCGCTCGGCGGTGGTCAGGAGCCGGCGGCCGAGCCCTTGGCCGCGCGCGCACCGGTGCACCATCAGCTTGACCAGCTCGGCCCGGTGCCGGCTGTTCGGCTTGCCCGGGAAGTCCAGGCCGACCGTGCCGGTCACCCGGTCCGTGGCGTCCAGGGCCGCCCAGACGGCGAGCCGGCCCGTCGCCACGGCGTCCGCCCGCTCCCGCCACCAGGCGACCGCCTCGGCGTGGCCGAGCGGTGCGAGGAAGCCGACGGAGGCGCCCGAGGCGACGGTGTCGGTCAGCAGCGCCGCCAGGCCGTCGGCCCGCTCGCGTATCCGGTCGCCGTCCCAGTTCTCGATCCTCATGGCCGTACCACCGCCAGGACGTAGCGCGCCGGGTCCGGGCCGGTGCAGCGAAACCGGGTCGCGCCGGTCACCCGCATCCGCAGGCAGTCCCCCTCGTCGAGCCGGTGGGCCTGTTCGCCGACGGTGACCTCCAGGGTCCCGGCGAGCAGCCACAGGTGCTGTTCCAGGCCGGGTACGGGCGGGCGGTCGTAGGCGAGGTCCGCGCCCGGGGCGAGCCGGCCCTCGACCAGTTCGCCGCGCAGTCCGGTGTGCGGCGGGGACACCGACCGGCGGACGAAGCCGGCGGCGCGGTCCTGCCACACCTGCTGCTCGGCGGCGCGGACCAGCGGGGCCGGGGCCGCCTCGACCTCGCCGAGCAGCTGGGACATGGTGCGGCCGTAGACGTGGCAGAGCCGGTTCAGGACGGCGGCGGTGGGGCTGGTCTCCGCGCGTTCGGCGCGGGACAGGGTGGACCGGCTCACTCCGCTGCGCTCCGCCAGCTCGCCCAGGGACCAGCCGCGCTCGGCGCGCAGCTCGGCCAGCCGGGCGCCGATGAGGAGATCGACAGGATCCTCGCTTCTCATATCCGGGACGCTAACCCTGATATGAGACGGCCGTGTTACGGACGCCTCACGTCCGCGCCGCCTCGCCGAGCGCCTCCAGCACCGGGCGGATCAGCGGATGTCCCTCGGCTCCCCGGCGTACGGCGGCGAAGACGCGGCGGGTCGGGGCGACGCCGTCGACGGGGCGTACGACCACACCGGCGAGGTCCATGCCGCACAGCGCGGAGCGCGGTACGAGGGCCACGCCCGCGTCGGCGGCGGCGAGCGCGACGACGGCCCGGAAGTCGTCGGAGGAGTGCTCCAGGCGGGGCTGGAAACCGGCGCTCTCACAGGCGAGGACGACCACGTCGTGGCAGGGATTGCCGGGGTAGGGGCCGATCCAGGGGTCTTTGGCCAGGTCGGCGAGAGGCACCTCGGGGGCCTCCGCCAGCCGGTGTCCGAGGGGGACGACCGCGTCGAACGGCTCGGCGTAGAGCGGGACATGGGTCAGCCGGGGGTCGTCGGCCGACGGGGCTCCCCGGTACTCGACGGCGACCGCCACGTCCACCTGCCGGTCCAGGACCATGGGCAGGCTGGCGTCGCCCTCCGCGTCCCGCACCCGGATCCGTATGCCGGGCGCCTTGCCGGCGAGGCGGGCCACCGCCGGGGCCACGACCTGGGCGATGCCGGTCGCGAAGGCCGCCACGGTGACCGTGCCCGCCTCGCCCGAGCCGTAGGCGGCCAGCTCGGCCTCCGCCCGCTCCAGCTGGGCGAGGACCGCGTTGGTGTGGCTGAGCAGGATCTCGCCGGCCGGGGTGAGCCGTACGCCCTTGGCGCCGCGCTCCACCAGGCGGTGGCCGGTCTCCTGCTCCAGGGCCGTCAGCTGCTGGGAGACGGCGGAGGGCGTGAGATACAGCGCGGCGGCCGCCGCGGTGACCGTGCGGTGGTCGGCCACCGCACGGAGGATGTGGAGCCGCCGTGCCTCGATCATGTCCCCGATTATCCCAGCTCGTCCGGCCTGGTCAGGCCGCCAGTTCGGCGCGCGCGGCGACGAACGCGTCCACCGCGCGGTGCACGTCGTCCGTGGAGTGCGCGGCGGACAGCTGGACCCGGATGCGGGCCTGGCCCTGGGGGACGACCGGGTAGGAGAACCCGATCACGTACACCCCGCGCTCCAGCAGCAGCTCGGCCATGCGGGCCGCCTGCGCCGCGTCGCCGATCATGACGGGGGCGATGGCGTGGTCCCCGGGGAGGATGTCGAAACCCTCCTCGGTCATCCGGCGGCGGAACAGCGCCGTGTTCTCGGCCAGCCGGACACGCAGGTCGTCGGCGGACTCCAGCAGGTCGAGGACCTTCAGGGAGGCGGCGGCGATCACCGGGGCGAGGGTGTTGGAGAACAGGTAGGGGCGGGAGCGCTGGCGCAGCAGGGCGACGATCTCGGCGCGGGCGGCGACATAGCCGCCGGAAGCGCCGCCGAGGGCCTTGCCGAGGGTGCCGGTGATGATGTCGACGCGGTCCATGACGCCGTGGAGTTCGGGGGTGCCCCGGCCGGTCGGGCCGACGAAGCCGACGGCGTGCGAGTCGTCGACCATGACCATCGCGTCGTAGCGGTCGGCGAGGTCGCAGATCTCGCGCAGCGGCGCCACGTAGCCGTCCATGGAGAAGACGCCGTCGGTGACGATCAGCCGGCGGCGGGCGTCGGACGCCTCCTTCAGCTTGGCCTCCAGGTCCGCGAGGTCGCGGTTGGCGTACCGGAACCGGCGGGCCTTGGACAGCCGGATGCCGTCGATGATGGAGGCGTGGTTGAGGGCGTCGGAGATCACCGCGTCCTGTTCGCCGAGCAGCGTCTCGAAGACACCGCCGTTGGCGTCGAAGCAGGAGGAGTACAGGATGGTGTCCTCCTGGCCGAGGAACGCCGACAGCCTGGCCTCCAGCTCCTTGTGCACCTCCTGGGTGCCGCAGATGAAGCGGACGGAGGCCATGCCGTAGCCCCAGCGGTCCAGGGCCTCGTGGGCGGCGGCGATCACCTCGGGGTGGTCGGCGAGCCCGAGGTAGTTGTTGGCGCAGAAGTTGAGGACCTCGCCGGGACGGCCGCCGGCGGTGACGTTCACGGTCGCGGACTGCGGGGTGCCGATGACCCGCTCGGGCTTGTGCAGGCCGGCGGCGCGGATCTCGTCGAGGGTGGCGCGCAGGTCGTCGCGGACGCTGTCGAACATGGGGGGGCTCCTGAAGGTGCTCGCGGTGGAAGGGGGTCAGACGGTCCAGTCGAGGATGACCTTGCCGCCCTTGCCGCTCGCCGCGTCGGCGAAGGCGGCCTCGAAGTCGCGGTAGCCGTACCGGCCGGTGATCACGGGGGCGAGGTCGAGACCGCCCTCCAGCAGCACCGACATCGCGTACCAGGTCTCGAACATCTCGCGGCCGTAGATGCCCTTGATGGTGATCATCGAGGTGACGATCCGGGCCCAGTCGACGGGGAACTCCTCGGCGGGCAGGCCGAGCATGGCGATCCGGCCGCCGTGGGTCATGTTGGCGATCATGTCGCGCATGGCCTCGGGGCGGCCGGACATCTCCAGGCCGATGTCGAAGCCCTCGCGCAGGCCCAGTTCACGCTGGCCGTCGGCGATGGTGTTCCCGGCGACGTTCAGGGCGAGGCTCACCCCGATCTTGCGGGCCAGGTCCAGGCGCTCCTCGCTGACGTCGGTGACGACGACGTTGCGGGCGCCGGCGTGCCGGGCCACGGCGGCGGCCATCAGGCCGATCGGTCCGGCGCCGGTGATCAGGACGTCCTCGCCGACCAGCGGGAAGGACAGCGCGGTGTGCACCGCGTTGCCGAACGGGTCGAAGATCGCGGCCACGTCGAGGTCGACGGGGATCCGGTGCACCCAGACGTTGGACGCGGGCAGGGCCACGTACTCGGCGAACGCGCCGTCGCGGCCGACGCCGAGGCCGACGGTGGCCCGGCACAGGTGGCGGCGGCCGGCCAGGCAGTTGCGGCACTTGCCGCACACCAGGTGGCCCTCGCCGCTGACCCGGTCGCCGACGCGGACGTCGGTCACATCCCGGCCGGTCTCCACGACCTGCCCGACGAACTCGTGCCCGACCACGAGCGGGGTGCGGATGGTCTGCCGGGCCCAGCCGTCCCAGGCCCGGATGTGCAGGTCGGTGCCGCAGATACCGGTCCGCATGACCTTGATGAGGACGTCACCGGGGCCGATGGCGGGCTCCGGGACGTCCGTCAGCCAGAGTCCCGGCTCCGCCTTCTCCTTGACCAGCGCCTTCAACGCTACGGCTCCTGTGGGTGAGGCCCGGCCCGCGGGCATGCCGAAGGAGCCCGCACCGGGTCAGAGGGGTGGAATCACCCCGCAATCTGCCCTATGCGCGCGCCGGGGTCCATCGAGCTTTTCTTAACCGGCGCCTCAGGTTTCCTACAGGCCCCGCAGGTCTCCCCCATGTCCCGGGCGCCACGCCGTCGTTGAGCCCTGTCCCGGCGGGGCGGGGCCTCACAGGGGCAGGCCGTCCCGCGCGCTCTGTTCGAGACGTACGACGAGATCGGCGGCCAGTGCCTTGATGGTGTCCAGGCCGGCCCTGCCCCAGGCGCGCGGGGATGTGTCGGCGGCACACACCGTGCCGAGCGCCATGCCGGAACTGTCGATGAGCGGGGCGCCGAGATAGGAGCGGATGCCGAACTCGTCGACGACCGGGTTGCCCGCGAACCGCGGATAGTCACGGACGTCGTCCAGGACCAGCGCCTTGTGTCGTACCACCACATGGGGGCAGAACCCATGGTCGCGCGGCAGCACCCGGCCCATCTCGGCCCTGCTGCCGTCCTCCCGGACGACGGGGGCGGCGGGGGTGCTCAGGCCCGCGAAGAACTGGTGGTCCTCGCCGACGAAGTTGACCATGGCGTAGCCGGCGCCGGTGAGCCGGGCGAGGTGGCCGGCGAAGGCGTCGAGCGCGGGGTCGGGGCGGCCCGCGAGGCCCAGCCGGCGCAGCCGGTGGACACGGGCGGGGGCCTCCCTGTCCTCGGGGGTGAGCAGCAGACCCCGGACCGGCCGGGGCGGCTCGTAGCTCATCGCCGGGCTCCGGCGCTGTGGGTGTACCTCATATAGGGACTCCGTGGACGGTGGGTCGGGATCACATGGGGGCGCCCTGGCTGGGGGTGACAGCCGGGGCGAGGGCCAGCAGATGACGTACGAGGGTGAGCAGGGTCTGGACGCCGGAGCTGGAAATCCGTGCGTCGCAGCGCACCACCGGGATCTCCGGGCCGAGGTCGATGGCGGTGCGCACCTCGTCGGGTTCGTAGCGGTGGGCGCCGTCGAACTCGTTGACGGCGACGATGAAGGCGAGACCGCGCTCCTCGAAGAAGTCGACGGCGGCGAAGCAGTCCTGGAGGCGGCGGGTGTCGGCGAGGATCACCGCGCCGAGCGCGCCCTCCGACAGTTCGTCCCACATGAACCAGAACCGCTCCTGCCCCGGCGTGCCGAACAGGTACAGCACGTGTTCCGGGTCGAGGGAGATGCGGCCGAAGTCCATGGCGACGGTGGTCTCCATCTTGTTCTCGACCCCGTCGAGACTGTCCGTGCCGACGCCGACCGTGGTGAGCAGCTCCTCCGTGCTGAGCGGCGCGATCTCGCTGACCGCGCCCACGAAGGTCGTCTTACCGACCCCGAACCCGCCCGCGACCAGGATCTTGAGCGCGGTGGGGAACGGGTCAGAGCTGTCGTCGTAGTCCATCGAGCACTGCCTCCAGCAGAGACCGGTCAGTGGGGGTGTGGTGGTAGGCGGGCGGCTTGGTGGTCAGGGCACCGCAGTCGACCAGGTCCGACAGCAGCACCTTGGTGACCACTGCGGGCAGCCTCAGCTGGGCGGCGACCTCGGCGACCGAGACGGGCGCGCGGCACAGGTCGAGGGCCTGCGCGTGCTCGGGACCGAGGTAGCCGAGCGGGGTGACGCCGGTGGCCATCACCTGCGACATCAGGTCGAGGGCGATGCTGGGCTCGGTACGGCCGTTGCTGACCGTGAACGGCCGCACCAGCCGCCCGGCCGCTTCGTCCAGCCAGGGGTCGTCGCCGGCTGCGGCCACGCTCAAGGCCTCGTCGCCGCGGGGTCCGCGGTCTGCTGCCGGGGGGCGGTCACCAGGTAGGGGCGCACGCTCTTGACCAGCATCGCCATCTCGTAGCCGAGCACCGCGGCGTCGGCCTCGCGGCCGGCCAGCACGGCGAGACAGGTGCCGGAGCCGGCGGTGGTGACGAAGAGCAGCGTCGCATCGAGTTCGACCACGACCTGACGCACGTCGCCGCCGTCACCGAAGCGGACGCCCGCGCTGCGGCCGAGGGAGTACAGGCCGCAGGCCAGGGCCGCCATGTGGTCGGCGCTGTCGGCGTCCAGGCCGTGTACGGACTTCACCAGCCCGTCGGAGGAGAGGAGCACCGCGCTGGTGGTGTGCGGTACGCGCTGCACGAGGCCGCTCAGCAGCCAGTCGAGGTCGGATGCGGGGACGGTCGGCGCATCGCTCGCCATGGTGGATCGACTCCTTGGGGTACGAAGATCTGCGGGAGCGCTGGGGGCGGGGGTACGACGTGCGGGGGCGGGACTTGGGGTGGGGACGGGTACGGTCATCCGGCCGGGGGGCTCCCGTCGGCTCGGCCGGTACCGCGAGCGCCGTCCGACACGGGCACGTGGTCATGAGCGGGGGGTATGGGGGCTGGAGCCGGTAGTTGCTTGGGGGTGGTGTGGTCCGGGTCCATGTGGTCGGGGCCCATGTCGGGTGCGCCCATGCCGGGTGCGCCCATGTCGGATGGGCTCATGTCGGATGGGCTCATGTCGGATGGGCTCATGTGGTCTGGGGCCATGTGGGAGGAAGCCGTGTCGGGTGCGCCCATGTGGTCACGGGTCCTGTGCTCGGGGGCCATGTGGGCGGAGGCTGTGTGGTGGGCCGCCGTGTGCGCAGCGTCCATGTGGAGTGCGTCCATGTGCTGGGCCTCGGCGAGTCCGATCCCGCGCTGGAAGGCGGCCATCAGGCCGGGGTCGTGGCCGGCTGCGGCGCCGGCGTCCTGACGGGGTGTCGGGCCGCCGCGCAGTTGGGACGCGATGTGCTCCTGGGCGCGCCTGCGGGGCAGCCGGGGCTTGTCCATGGTGTCGGAGAGGTCGCGCACCATGTCGACGCGCGGGGTGGGCAGCAGACCCGCGTGTGCCTCCACCACCGGCCGGTCCTCGGCGCTGACGCCGGGTACGGCGTCGGCGGGGTTGGGCCGTGCCCCATGGGTACCGCGAACCGGCAGCGGGGGCAGGGCGCCGCCGCCCTGGCGTCCGCCCGTACCGTCGGCGTTGTGCCGCCCGGAGCCGCGCTGCGCGTGCCGCCGCCGCCCGGTGCCCGGCACCTGTCCGGCACCGGTCCCGGCGTCGGCCTCGGTTGCGTTCCCGGCGCCGTCCCGGAACCCGGTCACGGCGTCGGTGACGGCATCGGTGCCGCCGGTCCCCGTGCCGGTGGCCGGCGCGGAACCGTTTCCCGCGCCGCCCCCGGCTCCCTGCCCGTCCGTGTCCCGGCTCGCGCCCCCGGACGAGGGCACGGACGCCGGCATCCGGGGCTGCGGCACGGCGGTGGACTCGGTGCCCATGTCCATGCCCGCGCCCGCGCCCGCGCTCTTGTGCTCGCCCGATTCCGGTTCCAGTCCCGGTCCCGGTCCCGCGGCGGCACCCGTGTCCGTGCCCGGCACGGCCCGTTCCTGGCCCAACAGCGCCTGAGGGACGACGAGAACAGCTTGCACACCGCCGTAGATGTTGGTCTGCAGCCGCACGTGGATGCCGTGCCGGCGGGCGAGCTGGGAGACGACGTAGAGGCCGATGCGGCCGTCGGCCAGCAGGCTGGCGACGTTGACCTGGTCGGGGTCGGCGAGCAGGGCGTTCATCCGGTGCTGCTCGGTGACGGGCATGCCCAGTCCGCGGTCCTCGACCTCCACGGCGAGCCCGGAGGTGACGAGGCCGGCGCGGAGCAGCACCTGGGTGTGCGGGGCGGAGAACACCGTGGCGTTCTCGATGAGTTCGGCGAGCAGGTGGATGACGTCGGCGACGGCGTGGCCGCGCAGCTCGCCCTCGACGGGCGGTACCAGTTTGACTCGGGAGTACTGCTCGACCTCGGCGATGGCGGAGCGCAGCACCTCGGTCATGCTGACCGGGTTGCTCCACTGGCGGCGGGAGACGGCGCCCCCGAGCACGGCGAGGTTCTCGGCGTGCCGCCGGATGCGGGTGGCCAGGTGATCGACGTGGAAGAGGCCCTTGAGCAGGTCGGGATCCTCGATGTCGTTCTCCAGGTCGTCGAGGATCAGGATCTCCCGGTGCACGAGCGACTGAAGCCGGCGCGCGAGATTGACGAACACCTCCAGCTTCTGCTCGCTGCCCGTCTGGCTGGAGAGCTGGGCGGCCCGGACGACGGCGGTGACGGCGCCGTCGTACGCGCGGGCCAGGTCGGCGGCGAGCAGCTCGAAATCGTCGGCGTCCGCGGGGGGGCCGCGGCGCCGGCCGCGCTGCGGCGGGGTCTCGCCCTGCCGGAGCCCGTCGACCAGGGCGTGCAGGTCGGCCTCGACGCGCGCGGCGGTGCGCCGGAGCGCGTCGACGCGGTCGGCGATCGAACGGGCGGCACGGTCGGCCGCCACGGCGGCGATCAGGATGCCGGCGACGGTCACGCCCGCCGCTCCGGCGACCATGGCCCACAGCAGGGGCCCGGTGTGCGCCCCGGCGGAGCGGACGCTGAACAGCACCGCGGCGCCGGCGCCGAGCGCGACCGCGAGGGGCGGCAGGACGGCGAGCCGCATCAACTGGGGCCGTATGTGCGTCTCGGGCAGTGCGGGAGCGGGTCGGGCGACCGGCCGCCCGTGCCGGCCGCCCTCGCGACGGTCGGCGCGGGCGGCCGGCGCTCGGAGGTGAGACATCTGCGTCCTCGTACTGGTCCGTCGGGCCTGGGATCCAAGTGCGGTGCGCGCTGCGGGCATGCGTCGATGCGGGCACGCGTCATCGCGACGTCGGCCGGCGGGACCGAATCCGGCCGCACGCCACCCGACGGACACTCACAGTAGTTGTCCGCGCATCCTGTGTGGTGGGCAGTTGACAAAGTCCCCCGCGCAGCGTCCCGCTCTGGTATGAGGAGCCGTACGACAGACCGATAAGACGGCCGAGATTTCCGCGTCCGGGGCGAAGGAGACCGGTGCGACCTGGTCGGAGGCGATCAGAAGGCACGACGGGGGGCGGCGGGCCGGATCGGCCCGCCGCCCCCCGTCAGGTGTGAACGCGCGAACGCCAGTGCGCCTCGGACGTTCGCCGGGCCGCCTCCCCCCTGGGGGCCGCCCTGGCGAATGTCACCGAGAGTGGTCGCCTTGGCCTTGAATCGCCGGTGCCGAACCCAGGGCCCCGCCCGGCCCCGTACCGGCGGCTCCGCTCAGCCCCGTGCCGGCGGCTCCGCCACGAGGGCGCCGGTCGCGCGCCAGGTGCGCCGGACGTCGCCCGAGACATGCCGCCACCAGGCCTCCGCCGGCAGTTTTCCGGCGGGTTCGAAGGGCTCGCCCGGACGGGGCAGGGCCACCGCCTGGCCGGCCTCCTCGGCGACCTCCTTGGTCCACTCCCCCGGTTCCGCCCAGGGGTGCGGGGCGAGGTTGAAGGTGCCCCAGTGGATCGGCAGCAGCGCGCCGTGCGGTGCCCCGCCCTGCAGGTCGAGGTGGGCGCGCAGGCCCTCCTCGGGAGTCATGTGGATGTCGGGCCAGAACTCGCTGTACGCCCCGATCTGGATCATCGTGGCGTCGAACGGGCCGTGCGCGGCGCCGATCTCCCGGAAACCGTCGAAGTAGCCGGTGTCGCCGCTGTGATAGATCCGGTGCTCCTCGCCGGCGACGGCCCAGGACGCCCAGAGGGTGTGCTGGGTGTTGCGCAGCCCCCGGCCGCAGAAGTGGCGGGCCGGGGTGGCGGTGAGGGTGAGTCCGCCGATCCGGGTGGACTCGTGCCAGTCCAGTTCGCGCAGCCGGTCCGGGGAGACGCCCCAGTGCTCCAGGTGGGCGCCGACGCCGAGCGGCACGGCGAACAGGGTGTCCGTGCCGGCCAGCGCCTTGATGGTGGGCAGGTCCAGGTGGTCGTAGTGGTCGTGCGAGATGACGACGACGTCGACCGGGCCGAGCGCGGCCAGCGGCAGCGGGGCGGGATGCAGCCGCTTGGGACCGGCGAAGGGGAACGGGGAGCAGCGCTCGCCCCAGACGGGGTCGAACAGCACGCGGTGGCCGTCGACCTCGGCGAGCACGCTGGAGTGGCCCATCCAGGTCAGCCGCAGTCCGGTGGCGGGCGGCTCGGCCAGGTCGGCGAAGGTGGTGGGGTGCACCGGGACGGTGCCGCCGGGCGAGCGCAGCGGCCGGGTGTCCTTGTCGAGGAACACCTTGGCGAGGTCCAGTGCCGAGGCGCTCGGCCGGGTGCGGGCGGGGCCGCCGGGGTTCTGGAAGACGCCGTCCCTGAAGTGCGGCGAGCGGCGGATGCGTGCCAGGCGGGCGCCGCCCGGTTCCGCGCCGAAGGCGGCGGGCCGCAGGGCACGCGGCCCGGAGCCCGGAGAACGCAAACCGGTCACGGTACCTCCCGGTGGAGTGGGGTGAGGCCCCCATTATGGTCGGGGCCTCCGACAGCCCGGACAGGGCGGGGTGCCCTCCTCGCGCCCTGCCGCCGCCGAAGGCCCGTCCGGCTCCCGCGGTTTCGGCGGCCGGCCACGGGAGCGACCGGGGCCGGGGCCGCCGTCATCGGGCGGACCGAGACGAAAGCCGTGGCGGCCGGTACGGGCCCGCGCGGGACGGCCGGAGCAAGCCCGCGCGGGTCAGCCGGTGCGGCCTCGTACTGGACGGCCGGAGCGAGCCCGTGCGGGTCGGTCGGAGCAGCCCGTGTGAATCGGTCGGTGCGGCCCCGCGCGGGGCCGCTCGCCACGCGCGCGCGAGTCCGGCCGACGTTCCCGTGCGCGCGGCCCTGCGGTGCGTTCACGTACACGCGCCCCCGCCGGTCAGGCCGGTGCACGGTGAGGTCGTAGGCGTCGTCCGTGTGCGCGGGGCCGGTCGGTGAGGTTCCGCGGCCGGCCGCGCCGGCGAGACGGAACGGCGGTGCGGCTGATGCCGCATCCGGGACGGTGCCCCGGTACGGCGTGCCGAGTGGGCAGACGACGCCCTCGCTCGCGAACCGGGCTCGCCGCGGCGGGCGTTGCGCGGTCGGTGAGGGACGCGGGCCGCGTCCCGGGCCGCCCGTGCGGGCGGTCCGGGGCGGGGCCGGCGGCGTCAGGCCACGGAGGCGATGCGCATCTTGATGTCGTCCGGGGAGAGCGTGCCCTTGGCGGTCACATGGTCGCCGGAGGACTCGCCGCGCAGCCGGCGCCCGATCCAGGGCACGAGGAACTCGCGCGCCCAGTGGACGTCGTCGCGACGGACCTCCAGGGTGCCCCGGGGCGGCAGCGGCGGCCACGGCTGCTCGGGGTCGGCCGGTACGTCGAGGCCGAGGACCTGTCCGGCCCGCAGCGCCACGCGCGTGTGCCCTTCGGGCGAGAGGTGCAGGCGGTCGCTGTCCCAGGCCCGGCGGTCCTGCACGGACCTCAGGGACCACAGGTCGAGCACGGGGCAGCCGTACCGGTCGGCGATGGCGCGGACGTGCCCGTTGTACGTGGCGATCTTGCCGCGCAGGTGCTTCAACAGGGGTACGCCACGGGTGTCGAAGCCGGTCGTCACCATCACCGTGCCGGCGGCCGCGGTCAGCCGGGCCACGGCCCGTTCGAAGCGTTCGGCCACCTCGTCGGGGTCGGTGCCCGGACGGATGATGTCGTTGCCCCCCGCGCAGAAGGAGACCAGGTCGGGTGCCAGGTCGACGGCGCGCGGGACCTGGTCGGCCACGATCTGGTCCAGCAGCTTCCCGCGCACGGCGAGGTTGGTGTACTGGAAGTCGCCCTCGGGACGCCGGTCGGCGAGCAGCACCGCGAACCGGTCGGCCCAGCCCACGAACGCCCCGTCGGGCCCGGGGTCGCCGACGCCCTCGGTGAAGCTGTCCCCCACCGCCACGTACGACCCGATCACTGATCTGCTGTCACTCTTCGAATCGTCTGCCACGTCGGACCATGATTCACCTTCGGATGTGACCTACGCGACCGTAGGCAGGGGTTGACGAACGGTGAGATGAGCCACTCTTAAAGACTTTGTAATACAGGAATAAAGGCACTTCGGGTCGGCGGCCCCGCTTCCCGGCGGGCGGTTCATATGCGGTGCAGCCGGAGGACCGTCGCATCCAGGTCGCCCCTGAGTTCGGTGCGCAGACCGTGGTGGAGCAGGACCGCACCTCGGTGCACTTCGCCCGTTTCGCGGCATTCGTACGACGCTGTCGGGTCGAGTCCGCGCAGCCGTACCGCCGGGACCGGCTCGCCGTAGTGCTGAGCCTGGAGCCAGGCGAGGACAACGGTCTCCTCGCCGCGGAGGTACTGGACGGCGCTCAGGCCGCCCGTCGGGGGCCTCAGCCGGTACAGCTCGCCGTGCTGCACCAGCGGGCGGATCTCCTTGTACAGCTCCACCCATCGCCGGGCCTCGGCCCGTTCCTCCGCGCTCCACCGGGTCAGGTCGCCGCCGACCCCGAGCACGCCCGCCATGGCGCTGACGAACCGGAAGCGCAGCGAGCCGGCCCGCCCGTTGAGCTGGGTGTTGGGGCTGTCGGTGACCCAGGCCGCCATCACGCGCGCGGGATGGAGCTGGGTGAAGCCGTGCTGGATGGCGAGCCGGTCCAGCGGGTCGGTGTTGTCGGAGGTCCACACCTGGTCGGTGCGGCCGAGCACCCCGAGGTCGATCCGGCCGCCGCCACCCGAGCAGGACTCGAAGGCGACCCCCGGGTGGGCGGCCCGCAGCCGGTCCAGCAGGGCGTACAGGGCGCGCACATGGTCCACCCACAGGCGCTGCGGGTAGGGTTCCCCGGGCCAGCCGGCGTCGGTGAAGCAGCGGTTGAAGTCCCACTTCACATAGTCGACCGGGGCGCTGGAGAGCAGGGTGTCCAACCGTTCCCACAGGTACCGCTGGACGTCCTCGCGGGCGAGGTTGAGCACGAGCTGGTTGCGCAGTCGCGTGGGCTCGCGTCCGGGGTGGTGCTGCACCCAGTCGGGGTGGGCGCGGTACAGGTCGCTGTCCGGGTTGACCATCTCGGGCTCGACCCAGATCCCGAACCGCATGCCGAGCGCGTGCACATGGTCGGCGAGGGGTTTCAGGCCGCGCGGGAAGCGGTCCGGGTTGGGCGTCCAGTCGCCGAGGCCGGCGCGGTCGCTGGTGCGGGCGCCGAACCAGCCGTCGTCCACGACGAACAGCTCGACGCCGATCTCGGCGGCCCGGCGGGCGAGGGCGGCCTGCTGTTCCTCGCAGATGTCGAAGTACGTCGCCTCCCAGGAGTTGAACAGCACGGGCCGGTCCTGTTCGGCGTCCGGGATGACGTGGGCGCGCTGGTAGGCGTGCCAGGCGCGGCTCGCGCCACCGAAGCCGCCGTCGCTCCACAGGCCCGCGAAGACGGGGGTGGTGTACGAATCGCCGGGCGCCAGGAGCAGCAGGCCCGAGTCGTCGTGTCCGGCGCCGCCGGTGATCTGCACGCGGGCGTCGGGGAGTTGGGCGACGGCGATGCGCCAGGAGCCGGACCAGCCGAGCGCGCAGCCGTAGACCTCGCCGCGCTCCTCGGTGGCGTCGGTGTCGAGGGCGACCCAGGGCAGGTGCTGGTGGCCGGTGTGGCCGCGGCGGCTGCCGATGACCTTCTCGCCGTAGGTGAGGGGGGCGGTGGTGAGCCGGGACTCGGCGGCCCATCGGCCGTGCAGCTGGGACAGCCGCCAGCCCTCGCGGTCGGGCAGCGTCCAGGTGGCCGCGTCGGCGCGCAGCAGTTCCACGGGCGCGGGGCCGCCGTTGACGATGGTCACCCAGCGCTCGACCACGTCGCCGCGCATCCGGTAGTGCAGTGTGACGGCCACGCCGTCGTCGTCGAACCGCAGCCGCAGGGTGCCGTTTTCGACGGCGTACGACACGAAGCGCCACTCGGTGCCGCGCCGCCGGTCGGTGCGGACGGACAGGGCGGGGCGGACGAAGCGGGGGCCACCCTCGACGGGGTACTCCTCGCGGCCGTCGAGCGGGGACTCGAAGGGCCGGGCGGCGGGCAGCGGGCGCGTCGCCAGTGCCTCGGCGTCGGCGAGCGCGATCGGTGGCCCCCAGTGCAGGTGGAGCAGTTCGTCCGCGTCGGTGAGATGCAGGGCGTAGCCGCTGCCGGGGCCCGACAGCAGCCAGGTACGACCGTCTTCGGCGATGTCCACCATCGAGGCCTCACAGGTATCAACAGTTCCGCGCAAGTCCCGACATCATCGGGGGTCCGGGCCCGCCTGACAATGCCTGTGGATAACTCATTGCCCGAGGAAATCGATGCCGTATGGTCGATCTCAGTGCCCGCCGGCGAGCCGCGACGGCGGGGAACGACCGGGAGGAGCCCCCGTGACGCAGCAGGTCCCGTCGACCGAGCCGGAGCTGGCAGGAGTGCGCAATTTCCGTGACGTGGGCGGGCTGCCGACCGTGGACGGGCGGCGGGTGCGCCACGGAGTGCTGTTCCGCAGCGGGCATCTGGCGCACGCGACCGAGGAGGACGCGGCCTTCCTCGCCTCTCTGGGGCTGCACACGATCTTCGACTTCCGCAACGCGGCCGACCAGAAGCTGGAGGGCGCCGATGTCGAGCTGCCCGGCGTGCGGAATGTGAACCTGCCGCTGAGCGACCCGGCGGACGGCGCCGAGTTCTGGAAGATGGTCCGCGACGGCGACCTCGACCAGCTGCGCGCGATCCTCTCCGACGGCAAGGGGGCGGCCCGGATGACCGCCTCCTACCGGGCGATGGTCAAGCAGCGCACCGCCGAGCACTCCCGGGTGCTGCACGCACTCGCCGACGACAGCGTCCCCGCGCTGATGCACTGCGCGGCCGGCAAGGACCGCGCGGGCGTGTCCATCGCCGTCACGCTGCTCGCCCTTGGCGTGGAGCGCGAGGCGATCGTGGCCGACTACCTGGAGTCCGGCGCCAGGCACCGCCGCTACAAGGTCCGTCGCAGCGGCAGCGCGGACACGGCGTACACGCCCGAGGTGATGGAGCTGCTGGACCCGCTCTTCGACGCCCGCGCCGAGTACCTGGAGGCGGCGTTCGCGAGCATCGAGGAGACCTGGGGCGATGTCGAGACCTATCTGGCGCAGGGCCTGAAGCTGACGCCCGAGGCGCGTGAGCGGCTGCGCGAGCGCCTGCTGGACTGAGGTGGTCGCGGGGGGTGTCAGCTCTTGCCGCCCACCTCGAACAGCAGGTAGAGGAAGGCGGCAAGGACGTGCCCGAGGGCGATGTAGATGATCAGCCGGATCCAGAGGGAACGGGGGAACTTCTCCTCGAAGTTGCTCATGGCAGCTCTCCGGTCGGCGAGCCCAGGCACAGCGTGGCCGTGGGGCTCTGCAGCAGGGTGTGGACGAACAGCAGCTCCACGCCGTCGTGGTCGTCGGCGGCGAGGCGGTGCGGGGTGAGCGAGTCGAAGTGCGCGCTGTCCCCGGGGCCGAGCAGATGCGCGGTGTCCCCGAGCCGCAGCCGCAGCCGTCCCTGAAGGACGTAGAGCCACTCCTCGCCGGGGTGGACGCGCACGATGTCGCCCTGGGAGCCGTAGGGCACCCGCACCCGCAGGGCCTGCATGCCGCGGCCGGGCGCCCCGGCCTGGACGTACGTCCAGCCGCCGGCCCGGGTCGGTTCCATCTCGGCGGCGCGCACGATCGCGTCCCGGTCGGCGACCGTCTCGCCGAGCAGTTCGGAGACGGTCGTACCGTAGATACGGGCGAGCGCGAGCAGCATCGGCAGCGACGGCTGCCGATGGCCGGTCTCCAAGCGGGAGAGATGGGCCGGGGAGAGACCGGCGGAGCGGGCCGCGGCCTCCAGCGTGAGGCCGGCGCGCCGGCGCAGAGCGCGCAGCTGGGGCGCGACGGCGGGCAGGCCGCCGTCCGCCGCCGGTGGCGCGGCGTCTGAGGCGTTCATGCCTCCATTTGAGCCCCACTGTTGCCCGACGGGCAATTTTCTTGCCTGAGAGGCAAGAGGGGGCGCCTCGGCGTCCGCCGCCGGCGCCCCGTCTCCCGGACCGCCGTCAGCGGTTGGCCACGGCCTGCTTGATCAGGGTCTTGCCGAAGTCCCACATCAGACCGCCGCCGCTGTGCGCGTCGTCCATCACCGCGATGAAGGCGTCCACGAACCGGTCCACGTCGGTCTCGTCGATGACCAGCGGCGGAATGAGCTTGATCACCTCCAGGTGATCGCCGGAGACCTGGGTGAGGATCCGGTGCTTCTGCAGCAGCGGTACGACGACCATCTGGGCGAACAGGCCCTTGCGGGCCGCCTGGAGCATGGTCCAGCGACCGCGCAGCTTCAGCGAGGAGGGCTTGCCGAACTCGATGCCGATCATCAGGCCCCGGCCGCGCACATCGGCGAGCAGCTCGTACTTGTCGATCAGCGCGGTCAGCCGGGACTTCAGCAGCTCGCCGGTGCGGCGCACGCCGGCGACGATCTGCTCGTTCTCCATGACCGACAGCACGGCGAGACCGCACGCCATCGCCTGGGCGTTGGAGCCGAAGCTCGCCGAGTGGACCAGCACGCGGTCCATGGACGAGTAGACCTTCTTGAAGATCCACTCCTTGCCGAGGGTGGCGCCCACCGGCACATAGCCACCGGACAGGGCCTTGGCCACGCAGACCAGGTCCGGCTCGACGCCGTCCTCGTGCTGGTAGGCGTAGAAGTCGCCGGTGCGGCCGAGGCCGGTCTGCACCTCGTCGGCGATGAGCAGCGCCTTGTGCTTGTGCAGCAGCTCCTGCGCGGCCCGCAGATAGCCGGGGGGTGCCTCGTGGACGCCCTTGCCCTGGATCGGTTCCACGATCAGCGCAGCCACGTCGCCCTTGCGCAGCTCCCGGGCGAGGGCGTCCAGATCGCCGAGGGGGACGGCGGTGTCGGGCAGCAGCGGGGCGAACCCGTCGCGGAAGCCGTCCTCGCCGTTGACCGACAGCGAGCCGGTGGTCAGGCCGTGGAAGGCGTGGTCGCAGTACAGGACGCGGGGCTTGCCGGTGGCGTACCGGGCGAACTTCAGGGCCGTCTCGACCGCTTCGGTGCCGCTGTTGCCGAAGAACACCCGGTCCAGGTGCGGGCTGTGGGCGAGGAGCCGTTCGGCGAGCAGGCCGGGCAGCGGCTGGCAGTCGAAGCGGGTGAGGTCGGCGAGGTCCAGGTCCAGGACGTCGTGCAGTGCCTTGCGGACGACCGGATGGTGGCGGCCCAGGCCCATCACCCCGAACCCGGCGAGCATGTCCAGGTAGTCGTTGCCGTCCGCGTCGAAGAAGTGCGCTCCCTCGGCACGCTCGTAGACCTTGTCGAAGCCGATGGTGTGCAGCATCCGCGGGAGCTGCGGGTTGAGGTGCTTCGCGTGCAGCTCGTAGCGCTCGGCTCCGCGCTCGGCGAGCAGGGCGCCGAGGTCGAACTCGGTGGTCATTCACTCTCCTTGACTGTGCCGCCGACGTCCTTGACGGCCAGAGTCGCGCTGATCCGCCCGGCGATCTCGACGGGCGTGAGGCCGATGTCGGCCAGCACCTCGCTGCGCTTGGCGTGCGCGAGGAACTGCTCCGGGATGCCGAACCGCCGTACCGGCACGTCCACGTCGGCGTCGCAGAGGGCCAGCGCGACGGCCGAACCGACGCCCGCGGCCCGGCTGTTGTCCTCCACCACGGCCACCAGCCGGTGTGCCGCGGCGAGTTGGGGCAGGGCGGGGTCGACGGGTTTGACCCAGCGCGGGTCGACCACCGTGCAGCCGATCCCGCGGGCTTCGAGGAGTTCGGCGGCCCCCAGGCACACCGTGGCCATCACGCCGACGGCCACCAGCAACACCTCGGGGCGTTCGGCGCGGTGCAGCACGTCCATGCCGCCGACCCGGTCGACGGCGGGGACGCGCGGTCCGGCGGTCTCCTTGGGGAAGCGGACCAGGGTGGGCGCGTCGTCCACCGCGACCGCCTCGCGCAGCTGGGCGCGCAGCTGGTCGGCGTCGCGCGGCGCGGCGATCCTGAGGCCGGGGACGACCTGGAGGACGGACATGTCCCACATGCCGTTGTGGGAGGCGCCGTCGGTACCGGTGACGCCGGCCCGGTCCAGCACGAAGGTGACCCCGCAGCGGTGCAGGGCGACGTCCATCAGCAGCTGGTCGAAGGCCCGGTTCAGGAAGGTGGCGTAGACGGCGACGACCGGGTGCAGTCCGCCGGTGGCGAGCCCGGCCGCGGAGACGGCCGCGTGCTGTTCGGCGATGCCGACGTCCCAGACGCGGTCCGGGAAGCGTTCGGCGAACCCGGCGAGGCCGACCGGGTGCAGCATGGCCGCCGTGATCGCCACGACGTCCTCGCGCTCCTCCCCGATCCTGACGATCTCCTCGCCGAAGACCGAGGTCCACGAGGGGCCCTTGGACGGGGCGAGCGGCTCGCAGGTGAGCGGGTCCATCACGCCCACGGAGTGGAAGTGGTCCTCCTCGTGCGCGAGGGCGGGTTCGTAGCCGCGGCCCTTCTCGGTGAGGCAGTGGACCAGGACGGGGCCGTGGAAGCGTTTGGCGCGGCGCAGCGCCGACTCGACGGCCTTGAGGTCGTGGCCGTCGATCGGGCCGAGGTATTTCAGCCCCAGGTCCTCGAACATGCCCTGCGGGGCGAAGGCGTCCTTGAAGCCCTTCTTCGCGCCGTGCAGGGACTCGTAGAGCGTGTTGCCGACGACCGGGGTGCGCTGGAGCACTTCCTTGCCCCAGGCGAGGACCTTCTCGTAGCCGTCGGTGGTGCGCAGCGTGGCCAGGTGGTTGGCCAGGCCGCCGATGGTGGGGGCGTAGGAGCGTTCGTTGTCGTTGACGACGATGATCAGCGGCCGGTCCCGGGCGGCGGCGATGTTGTTCAGCGCTTCCCAGGCCATGCCGCCGGTCAGCGCGCCGTCGCCGATGACGGCGACCACATGGCCCTTCTCCCCCTGCACCTGGTTGGCCTTGGCGAGGCCGTCGGCCCAGCCCAGCGCCGTGGACGCGTGGCTGTTCTCGATGACGTCGTGCTCGGACTCCTCGCGCGAGGGGTAGCCGGACAGCCCGCCCTTGCCGCGCAGCTTCGAGAAGTCCTGACGGCCGGTCAGCAGCTTGTGGACATAGGCCTGGTGGCCGGTGTCCCACAGGATGCGGTCGACCGGCGACTCGAAGACCCGGTGGAGCGCGATGGTGAGTTCCACCACGCCGAGGTTGGGCCCGAGGTGACCGCCGGTCCTCGACACCGCGTGCACCAGGAACTCACGTATTTCTCCGGACAGTTCCCCGAGTTCCGCCTCGGACAGCGCCTTCAGGTCGCGTGGTCCCCGGATGCTCTCCAGAATGGTCACTCTCGGGCCCCCTCTCGTTGCGTGCCTTGCCTCAACTCACCCGGTCCGACGGGTTCTTGCTCTCGGCGAGCTTCATGGCCTCCTCGATCAGGGTCTCCACGATCTTGGACTCGGGGACGGTCTTGACGACCTCGCCCTTGACGAAGATCTGGCCCTTGCCGTTGCCGGAGGCCACGCCGAGGTCGGCCTCGCGGGCCTCGCCGGGGCCGTTGACCACACACCCCATCACCGCGACCCGGAGCGGCACCTCCATGCCGGTCAGGCCGGCCGTCACCTCCTCGGCGAGCTTGTAGACGTCCACCTGGGCCCGGCCGCAGGACGGACAGGAGACGATCTCCAGGCCGCGCTGGCGCAGGTTCAGGGATTCCAGGATCTGGATACCGACCTTGATCTCCTCCACGGGCGGGGCCGAGAGGGACACGCGGATGGTGTCGCCGATGCCCTGGCTCAGCAGTGCGCCGAAGGCCACCGCGGACTTGATCGTGCCCTGGAAGGCGGGGCCGGCCTCGGTCACGCCGAGGTGCAGCGGGTAGTCGCAACTCTCGGCGAGCCGGCGGTAGGCCTCGATCATGACGACCGGGTCGTTGTGCTTGACGGAGATCTTGATGTCCCGGAA